>DGUE01000114.1:0-3543 GCA_002393895.1 Bacteroidales bacterium UBA4318 | reverse complement strand
GCTCTACGAGAAAGGTCTCATCACTTACATGAGAACGGACTCCACCAACCTTTCCGCCCTGGCTCTCGGCACCTCCAAGAAATTCATCCTGGACAACTTCGGCGAGCAGTACTCCCATCCCAGGCAGTACAACACCCGCAGCAAGGGTGCGCAGGAAGCCCACGAGGCCATACGTCCCACCTTCATCGAGCACACGGAGATCAGCGGATCCTCCCAGGAAAAGGCCCTCTACAACCTCATCTGGAAGCGCACGGTAGCATCGCAGATGGCAGAAGCCAAGCTGATGAACACCACCATACGCATAGCCTCCGACAAGCGTCCCGAGCTGTATGCCGCAGAAGCCTCCGAGATTCTCTTCGACGGCTTCCTGAAGGTCTACATGGAGAGCAGCGACGACGATGCCGCAGATGAGACCGGGCTCACCGTAGTGCCGGACATCCACACCGGCGACACGCTGAATGCCAAGGAGATAAATGCAGACTGCAAGTTCACCCGCGCCCCTCAGCGCTACACTGAAGCATCCCTCGTGAAGAAGCTGGAAGAGCTCGGGATCGGACGCCCTTCCACATACGCCCCCACCATCACCACCCTTACCAAAACCAGGGGATACATTGCCTCCGGCAACAGGGAAGGAGTGAAGGTGGAAGTGGTCAACTTCACCCTGAAAGGAGCCGCACTGAGTTCATCGAAGAAAAAGGAAGTGGTGGGAGAAGACAAGGGTAAGCTGCTCCCGCAGGATGTGGGCCTCCTCGTGACCGACTATCTGGTGGAGAATTTCCCCCGCATCATGGACTACAACTACACGGCCGACGTGGAGACCAACCTCGACAGGATAGCAGAGGGAGAGGAAGACTGGAGGGAATACCTCAAGGAGATCTATCCTCCCTTCCACACCCTTGTGGAGAGCAAACTCAACGACGGGCAGTACACCCACGTGGAAAGGGTGCTGGGGACAGATCCTGCCGACGGGCTGCAGGTAGTTGCGAAATACGGCCAGTTCGGGGCATACGTCCAGAAAGGCGAAGGGGAAACCCGCCGTTTCGCCAGCCTCGAGAAAGGGCAGCTGATAGAAACCATAACCCTGCAGGACGCGATAAGCCTGCTCGCCCTTCCGAGAACGGTGGGCAGCTACAACGGCACGGAGATAGTGGTCACGAAGGGCAAATACGGCCCCTACATCAAATACGGGAATGTGAATATCACCCTCCCCAGGAAGACAGACCCCCTTACCGTCAGCCTCGATGAGTGCATCAATGCCATCGAAGAGCAGGTCAAGGCCTCTCCCGAAAACAACGTGCTGAAGGAATTCCCCGGCGAGGACATTGCCATCATCAACGGCCGTTACGGGCCCTACATCAAGCACGACGGCAAGAATTTCCGCATCCCCAGGAACAGCAAGCCTGAGAGCCTCACCCTGGAGCAGTGCCGGGAGTTCATCGCGGGCGGCCCCACCGGCCGCGCCAGGTCCGGTTTCAGGAAGTTCAGCAAAAAGAAATAGCGTATGGACAACTACCAGATCGACGACATCGACAGGAAGATCCTTTCCTTCCTGGTGAAGGATGCCAGGATGGCATACCTGGAGATAGCACGGGAGTGCGGAGTTTCCGGCGCAGCAATACACCAGAGGGTCCGAAAGCTCGAAGCGAACGGAGTGATCACCGGCTCGCGCCTGCTGGTGAAGCCAAGCGCCCTGGGCCTCAACGTATGCGCCTTCGTGAGCATCTCCATTTCGCAGGCCAACAAGTATCTGGAGGTTACGGAATCCCTGAAAAAGATTCCGGAAGTGGTTGAATGCCACTTCGTTACGGGAGGATCCGCCCTGCTTGTCAAACTCTACTGCTTCGACAACGACCACCTCATGAGCGTGCTGCTCAACACGATCCAGAACATCCCTTACGTGCAGTCTACCGACACGATGATCTCGCTCGACGAAGCATTCGAGCGCCAGGTCTGGGTGAAAGATTACAAGAGCACCAGCTTCAGATAAGCATCTCCGCAAGGGTCATATCCCAGGGAGTCGTGAGCTTTATGTTATTCCTCTCTCCTTCGATGTAGGAGAGGGGAATTCCGTATTTGGCCGCAACCGAGGCGTCGTCGGTGTAGGATGTGTCGTATGGCAGCCCGTAGGCGGCCTTAAGCTCCTCCGAAAGGAACATCTGCGGGGTCTGTGCACCGAAAACCCGGGAGCGGTCCGGATCGGGATTCCCGGTGGGGACTATCTCCCCCGAAGCCTTTCGCTCCAGGCTCTTGAGGGTGTCGGTAACCGGGATTACCGGGATGAGGGCCCGGCAGGATCCCATCCTTTCAAACATTTCCCGGATGAGGTCGGTGCTCACGAGGGGGCGCACCCCGTCGTGCACCGCGACAATCGCTCCGTCCGGCACCTTCGCAAGGGCGTTCCGGACACTGTGGAAACGAGTGATTCCCCCTTCTACTATGGTCTGGGGCACATCCAGAGGATATTTGATGCAAAGGTCCTTCCAGTGCTCTATCTGCTCTTTGGGGAGCACGGTGACGACTTTCACCTCCGGGCAGGCATCCACGAATGCGAAAATGCTGCGGTGAAGCACCGGAAGGCCGCCGAGAAGCAGGAATTGCTTGGGCTCTGAAGCCTTCATCCTGGTGCCGCTTCCGGCAGCTGTGAAGATGACATACCTTTTTCTTTCCATAAGAGCTGAAAGTTCATGGCAAAATTAACTAAAATTCTTATATTTGTTAGTCTAAACCTAACAAGATCAAAATGGCATTTTCTTTTTTGAACCAGGAACTGGCTATTGACCTCGGAACGGCCAACACCGTCATATATCAGAACGACGAAATAGTGCTGGACGAGCCGAGTATCGTAGCTATCGACAATAACACCAACAAATGCATCGCCATCGGCCGCCAGGCCAAGCTGATGCAGGAGCGCACCAACCCGGGCATCAAGACCATCCGCCCGCTGCGCGACGGCGTGATCGCAGACTTCAACGCCGCCGAAATGATGATACGCGGCTTCATCAAGCAGGTCAACAGCAAGCGCCATTCCCTGTTTACTCCCAACCTCAAAGTCGTGGTAGGGATTCCTTCCGGGTCCACGGAAGTGGAGATCCGTGCAGTCCGCGACTCCACCGAGCATGCCGGAGGGCGGGATGTCTACCTCATCCACGAGCCCATGGCTTCCGCTTTGGGTATAGGCCTCGAAGTGCTCGCCCCTAAGGGCAGCATGGTCGTAGACATAGGCGGCGGCACCACCGAGATCGCCGTCATCTCCCTGGGCGGCCTGGTAATCCAGGACAGCATCCGCACCGCGGGCGACGTGTTCACATCCGACATCCAGTATTATCTGCGCCAGCAGCATAACATCAAGGTCGGTGAAATCACCGCAGAGAAGATCAAGATCGCGGTCGGGGCAGTCATTCCCGATCTCGAAGAGGCACCCGAGCCCTTCATCGTGCGCGGCCCGAACCTCATGACCGCCCACCCCGTGGAAGCCACCATCACCCACGACGAGATAGCCCACTGCCTGGACAAGTCCATCGCCAAGATCGAGACTTCCATCCT
>DGUE01000069.1 GCA_002393895.1 Bacteroidales bacterium UBA4318 | reverse complement strand
GACACCACCATCGCCGACATCGCAGTTGCTACCAACAGCGGCCAGATCAAGACCGGCTCTCTCAGCCGCACCGACCGCATCTGCAAGTACAACCGCCTCATGAAGATCGAGATGGAGCTTGGCGACACCGCCCAGTACGGTTACAAGAAGCTGAAATAAGCACTTGCTTCACAAAGAAAAATAAGGCTGGCCGCATGGTCAGTCTTATTTTTTTCTACATGGAGTAATAGTAATACCAATATGTGCCCGGGGTGCCCGGTGGATCGGCAGGGGTCAGGGCCTCCTGGTAATGCACGGGTAGCTCCGAGACCGGCCCCTGATACGACTGCAGGGCCGCGCGGAAACTTTCCAGGTCCCTTTGAAGCAGATAGGTGCAGAGGAGGCGGTCCAGGATGAGCACCGGCGGAAAACCGTTGTCCAGGAGGAGCTTGAGGTTATACGCAGGGCTGTGGGTGATGACGGGCACCGATGTGCGGAAGTCCAGGCTGTCGGCAGGATGCGGGGTGCCGTTCTTCATTGCGTCCCTGTAGGTGGAGGTGAACCTGCCGTGCGTCTGGCTGCGGTCCAGGATGGAGCAGTACTTTTCCACCAGACTATAATTCCCGGCCAGGAAATTCTCGGATACCAGCTTTCGCAGCACCATGAAGGACGTGCCGTGCCTCATGCTGGTTGAAAGCTGGGAATAATTATGCACGGCCTCGTTGTGGCACTCCAAGTTTGAATAGAGCAAAGCCTTGAACAGCAGGCTGTTGGGATAGTCGCTCTCGAGACACATGTCGAGATCGTTCTCCCAGGCTACATCGTATCGGAACATATAGCTCCCGAGCTTGTGCTGAGCGTCCAGGGCAAGCAGAGCGAAGGGGGTCAGCTCCTTGTCTTCCGCTGCTTTCTGCGGAGTTGCCACCTTATTGACTTCTTCCCATCTGCCGTTGATGGCAAGCAGCTTGACCTTGGCCCATGTTTCCGCATGGCGCACTCCGGGATTGAAACTGATCAGCAAGGCCGTAACCAGCAGCAGCAAGGATGATGCGACGGCATCGGCCCAGGCGGGGATAATGCCCTCCCTGCGGCGGAAGAAGAGGGTCAGGAGCCAAACAGGCAGGAGGCATAGCGCCACGGCCACCCCGGGCTTGGCGGAATTGTTCACTGCCATAAAATACCAAACCGCCATTGCTGCCGCGGCCGGCAGAAGCGACGAACGCAGCGGGGTTACCCGCAGTATACCCTGCGCCAGCAGGAAAACGATGCAGACAATTCCGGCCACTGTCCAGGGGGCATACAGCGAAAGGCGATAGAACTGCACCAGGAAGTCGCTCACTATCTGCGAGACCGGGGAACTCTGCACGAATGCCCAGCGGAAGTAGTCCGGCGCCAGCAGGAAGAGCCCGTCGCTTTCCTGCAGAAGCAGCGAATAGCGCTGCTCGAGCATGCTCACTGCGAACACGCAAAGCAGTATCAAGGCAGGCGGCAGAATCTTTTTCATTTGGCGAAGAGTTTTGCGGTTTGTTCCTGAACACTGCCGGGATCTCCTTTGATGAACTCGGGGATGTTATAGGATTTCAGGCGCAAGTCGTTGTGACTCACCGTCTTCTGCGGAAGCAGGAAGGGCTTGCCGAAGTGCCCCTCGCCATCGAAATGCGCAATGTACAGGCGCGTGTATCTGCCATCTATCCGCCTGCTGCTGAAGACCACCCAGCGGCCGTTGGAAGACCAGCTGTGGTAGCTCTCGGTATCGTCGCTGTTCAGTTCGTCCACCCTCCGGCAACTGCCGTCCTCAAGGTTCATCAGCATCAGGTCAGCTTCCTTGTGCCAGATGGGGAAGGTGCCATAGGCAGAGCTGGTGAAGAGCATCCACCTGCCCGCCACGCGGGGGAAGGATGCGGACTGGGCGGCATCGCGCCATATCTCCCTGGGGGCCTGTGCGAAACGGCCGTCGGCGAAGTCCAGGGCCATCAGCGAATAATGCACACCGGCCCTGTCTGCCATCATGTCCGGCACTCCGTCGGCACGGCAGTAGTAAAGGGTGCTGCCGTCCGGGCTCCAGGCGGGGAAGGTCTCGAGCTGCCCCGGGCCGCCTGCCTGCGGGATCATGGCCACCGAATCCGTCCGCACATCCATATATATAAGGTCTGATTCCAGGTCGTAGACCTCGATGGGCTGGCTCCCTCGCACAGGGAAGGACTGGCGGGTGGAGTTGGAGGAGAAGGCGATGTAATCCCCCGAAGGGTGCCAGGCGGGATAGGTGCCCTGCCTGTGCGGGCCTATCTGGGAGAGGTTCACGATGCGGGCGCTCCCGTTCTCGGCGAAGACGGTTCCGCCGCCCCTGCCCCTGGCATGGAATATCATGCGGGAAGGATCCCCCGAAGGGAAATGATGACAGTTGAGGCAGCCTCCGCCGGATGCGTCGTTGGTGACCATGGGCTTCTCGCGCCAGCTCGACAGCTCGCGGCAGTAGAGGCCTATATCTTTCCAGCTCTCGTAGTTGGGCTCAATAAGGCGGTAGGCTATGTAGGGGTCGATAGGGTCGGAAGACACATATATTGGGAAAGGCTTGTAGCGGCTCCCCCTGCGGGCTCCCTTGGCCCATGCAGAAACGGTAACAAAAACGGTGTCGCCTATGCGCCGGCGGCTTTCCTTGAACTTTCGCCCGTCCTGCATCTCGAAGCGCAGCGGGGCCATCCCCTCCGGCACGGTGACGCCCACATAGTCGGGGCGGATAGGCGGATATTCCTCCTTGTTTTCGAAGGAGGAAGGGGCGCATGCGGCCAATCCGAGTGCCGAAAGGACGAGCAACAAACGATTCATCAGGCGTAAAGTTATGAAAATAAACTCAGAATTTGCTATCTTTAAGGTCTAAATCAGTAACACTATGACTTTCACTATGATTATCGAACTGCTGATTGTGCTGGCGGCCCTCTACGTAGGCTCCCGCTACGGCAGTCTCGCACTTGGCGCCATCTCCGGCATCGGCCTGGCTATCCTGGTATTCGGCTTCGGGCTCAAACCGGGCACGCCTCCCACGGATGTCATCTACATCATCATCGCCGCAGTCACCTGCGCAGGCACCCTGCAGGCATCGGGAGGCATGGACTGGATGATCCAGGTGGCAGAACGCATGCTCCGGAAGCACCCCGATCATATCACCTTCCTCGCACCTCTGACCACCTTCTTCCTAACCGTCCTCGTGGGCACCGGACACGTGGTCTACACCATAATGCCCATCATCTGCGACATAGCCCTCAAGAAGGGGATACGCCCCGAACGCCCCTGTGGAGTCGCTTCCGTAGCATCCCAGGTGGGTATCACCTGCTCCCCTATCGCCGCGGCAGTGGTGGCTTTTGTTACGATTTCGAATGCCAACGGATACATGGTTTCGATTCCGCAGGTGCTGATGGTCACCATCCCCGCCTGCCTGATCGGGCTTATGTGCGCGGCGGCCGCCTCCTACAGGCGCGGCAAGGATCTGGACAAGGATCCCGCCTTCCAGGCACGCCTGAAGGACCCCGAGACCTATAATTACATGTACGGCAACTCCGCCACCACCCTCGACAAGACCATCACCCGCGAAGCCAAGGCCTCCGTGTTCATCTTCCTGGGCGCCCTGCTCATCATCGTGTGCTTCGCATTCATGCAGATGATACACGTGGGAGAGGAGACCCTGGCCCAGCACCTGAACATCCCCAAGATGAACCTGGTGATTCAGATAATAATGCTGATGGCCGCCGCCTGCAACATCATGTTCTGCAAGGCGCAGCCCAAGAAGGCCGTGGCCGGCGCGGTATGGCAGAGCGGCATGGTGGCCGTCGTCGCCATCTACGGAATCGC
>DGUE01000105.1 GCA_002393895.1 Bacteroidales bacterium UBA4318 | reverse complement strand
CGCCTCCATACCCTCTGCCAGACGGCCTCTTCGCCGGTGGTGGCCAGGGGCATGTTCACCCCGTTCAGGGCCATCCAGTCGATGAACCGTTCCCACTCTTTCCAACCCCACCAGGGCATGGTGTAGCCGAAGGTGCAGTAGTTGAGGTAGAACCTGTAGGGCACTTTGGCGCTGACGCTTACTTTTTCAGGAACTGCGGGCAGGACCTTGGGCATCTCCACCGGATGTGCGGCATACTCGGAAACTGTCGAGTTGCAATAGTTGTTGAGGTAGTAGTTGAGGCCTACTGCCATCGTGCCGGCGTTGTTGGCTTCGATCACAATCTTTCCATTCTCGGAAAAGAGAGTGAAGGTGTCGGCACCGTCGGCAGGCACTTCGCGGAAAACTATCTTCCCTGCCTGTGCGGGGATGATTCTCTTCGCGAGCGCCTGGGCCGCTTTTTCGTTCTCGCTCCTGGCGTAGCTGTTGCCGGAGAATAATGACAGGGCTGCCAGCAGGCAGGCAAACAAACTAAAGGGACGCATATATTTTCTTGATCTTATCTCTGTAATTATCTATGGAAAAGCATTCTACGGCGTATTCCTGAGCCTGTTCCACCATCTGCAAGGGGAAATTGCTGAGCGTGTCGGAAAGCTTCGCTGCCGCTTCGTCTATATTGTTGTACAGCAGCCCGTATTGCCCTTCCGCAAGTATGTCTTTGGATCCTCCGGAGTTCCTCGCAATCACAGGGCATCCGTAGAACATGGCTTCAACTGCCACCCTGCCCATTCCTTCGTACTCAGTGCAAACGAGTGCTGCAGATGCTTTAGAAAGAAGGGGTTTGATATTCTGGACAAAGGGGATGAACTCTATGCTTTCCTTCACTCCGAGGCGTTCTGCAAGCGCCTCCAGCCTTGCTCTCATGCCATTTTCAATCAGGCCCACGATCTTCAGGTGGTAGTTTTCGGGTTTTGCAGCGGCGAGTATCCTGATAGCCTCGTCCGGGCGCTTGATTTCGGATACTATGCCGGAGATAAAGACAACGTAAGGATCCTTTTCCTTGATAAGCACGGCATCCGAAGCAGCGCAGACTGCGTCTGGAAGGCAGGTGGCGTTTTTATGAGCCTTCAGGCTGAGATGATTGAAAAGACCCTGGGAAATTGCTATAACACAATCGGATGCTTCAATTTCCCTCTTCCAGTGATTCCAGCCAAGAAATGGACGGTTGTGCAGACCCAGGTCCATGTATTCTCGTATGTGCCAGATGTGGGGGACAGCCAGCCTGCGTGCAATCTTCAGCCCTATATCCACCGTGCCGGAATTACTGTGTACGGCGTATATTCCCTTGAAGAGTCTGCATGCCCGGCGAACGCATCTGAGCTGGACCACCGCATCTGCAATCAGGTGGGGGAGGAATCGGATAAGCCTTTTAAGGCCCGTTGCATGAAAAGTGGCCCGGTTGAACGGGATGACGACACATTCATATCCTTCACTTCTGAAGCGCTCTGCAGCAGGCCCGTCTTCCCGGAAGAGGATGACGGGATCGACATCCCCCTTGAGTGCCTGCAGCATGGCAAGCAGCGAAAGGGAGGATCCTCCTACCGCGCGGTCTTCATTGGATATGTAAAGTATCTTCTTCATTTGACGGACGCAAGTGCTTTCTCTATGTAGCTCATTGATTCTGTTCTCATGCGCTCCAGTGCTTCGGCCGGATTGTCGACCAAACTGCCGAGCAGGGAATCGATGCGGCCGTCGGCGTGAGTGCCTGTGTGCACGAACTCGTAATCCTTATCGTAGAGAATGGCGAGTGCCGTGCCGTGGAAAGATGTGGTGACAATGTACTGAGCGTCGCGGAAGAGTGCTACGAATTCCCTCGGGGAGAACTTATTGATGCCGTCGCTATAGGGTGCGCGGGCAATCTGCACCACGCGAAGCCCCCGTTCGGCGGCAATCCTTTTCGCTTTATCGGCAACGGCCGGATTGTCAATTGCCTCGTAGGTAAGCACATAGGGTTCCTTGATAACAGGAGGGGAGCAGAGATTGTCTGTGACCGCCTTTCCTGCAAGCAGGACAGGGTCCAGGTTGAGGTCTGCGGGTATGCCTTCGGAATCCATCCTCTCTACCATGCTCCTCTCCCGGACGCCAATGCGGGAGAAGTTATGAAGATATTTGCGTATGGCCACTTTTTCTTCTTCGGAAGGCACCACATCGCCATCGCTGGCGGCATAGGAAATATTTACCGCACTGGCTGCGAAGGGCGCTGCGGCATAAAACACAGGATCCACCCCATTGCAGATATTCCGGTTCCAGATCTGGTCGCTTCCGTAAAAGATGGCATCAAAGCCGCCCTGTCCGAAGGGGCTGAGGGTGATTTCACTTTCGAAACTGCGGAAGCCCTCTTCCCGCCTGACAGCTCCTGCAATGCGTGTGGAAACCTTCAGCATTGTCATGGGATGCTTCAGGAATCTGGACTTCCAAAGTTTGTATGGTTCGGTAAGATAATCCGGCCGGTAATCAATGACACTGACTTCGTGCCCCATGCTGCGGAGCACTTCGTAGAGGCAGCGGCACTGGAGCACCGCTCCATAGTTCCTGGCTGCGTGGAATGTCAGAATACCTATCTTCATATATGTCGCTTGACCTTTTTTATGAATTCTTCGATGCGATAGCCGGGAGACCCTTCTCCAAAGCGTCGCAAGGCTGCTGCATATCCTTTGCGAATATATAAATTTTCGAACGATTTTGCATGCTTGTGCGCTTTCGAAGGCTTGTAAAGATTAGGCTGTTTTTCGACGGGGACCCTGATATTTGTGCGGATACATTCATCGGGGAATGTCGATGCATAATCTCGTCCTTCCTTGCTGTGGACAATCAGAAGGGAACAGCCGCGGTTGTCATCGGCAAAACCCGGCAGGTCTTGTTCCACTCCCCAGCAGTCGGCCATGGTTATGTCCGAAGGACGATCCAGCGATGCGAATGGGCAAACGGTGCATGAAGGACGCAGCGTCAGATGCCGGTAAAACAGGAAAGTGTATTCGTTGCTGACTTTCTTTTCATCTCCGAAGAAGAGGGTTTCACGGTGGTCGTGCCATCCCAGCGCCTTATCTCTGAAGATGGCGTCGGTAACAGCCTTGCCGCGCTGCTTTTCCTGATTCTTGATATAATCTCTCCAGATATAAGGCCCTGGTACGCCGTGGCAGATGATGTCTGCAAGGAGGAGCTGGCCCCTGTATTTGCCTGCTATTGACGCTATGCCGGCGCATTGGCAGGGGGTGCCGGTAAACAGGACCCTTCTGCCTGCGGCCAGATCTTCAAGCACCATCGCAGGCACGCCAGTCATATCACTTTGGACATATTTACTAAGCCTGAGAGCCTCCAGGGCGGATTCTTCGGTGACTCTGACATGGCGGACCGTGAAATCCTTTTCCATGGCGGCTCCATACACAATGCGCCCTTCCTGGATAGCCTTGTGCATAAGCGCGAAACCAAGTCCTCCGCTCTGGCTCTTGTGCAGAAGGGAAGGGAAACGGATGGCTTCGGTGCGCATCAGTTCGTTCTTCTCCGCCGGTTTGAATGCGCAGACCTCATCGCAAATCCCACAGTCCACGCATTTGTCCTGATCCACTACAGGATACTTGAATCCCATTCCGTCTGCCTGCATGCGAATGGCACTGTGCGGACAGGAATCCGCGCAGGCGCTGCATCCACAGCATTTGCTACGGTCGTCAATTCGTATCATCTGTGCAGTATCTTGTGAAGCAGGATATCGCGTTCATCGTGGTCGCACCCTATATACCAGATCAATGCGCAGGAAGCCGTTTCGGTTGCAAACAGCGAGATTAGGAATCCTCCCCACCCATCCCCTGTGCATCGCGAGAGAAGGAAGGGTACGATCAAGGCAAGGCCGGCTACCAGCAGTTCGCGCAGGAGCACTTCTCTCAGGAATCGGCCAACGGGAAGGCCAATCATGCCCCTGAGCATATACAGCCGTGCCGCAAGGCAGAAAAGCGCGATACCGCAGGCAACGTAGTAGATGACTTCGGCGGGTGCTCCCATCTTCAGAAGGATATAGTCGACCGGAAGGTTGAGGAGTTGCAGACCTCCCACAAGCAGCTGGTATTTGCGTATGTTACCTGTGGAGAGCATGGCGGTGATCATGGTGTAGGAGATAGCCTCGATCATTATGTATATCAGAACCAGCCGGATGAAAACTACTGTATTCTCCGGTGCCTGGGATGCTCCGAGCCACAGTCCGGTCAGAAACTCCGTATTGAATATGACAGGGTATACGACCAGAAGAAGGAGCCAGATGGAGAGCCTGGAACCACGGAAAATCAACCTTAGCATATACTCCCTGTCGCCGGCTGCATATGACTTGGTTATCTGAGGATTGATTGCTGTGGTAAAGCTGGTTACGAATTTCTGAACAACTCCGTTGACCTGGTTTGCAAAGAACCATGCCGCGTTGGCTATGGGCCCGAAAAATGCATTCAGCAGCAGGTTGCCGCCGTGGTCGCGGAGGACGCCCGAGCCGGCTCCGATGAAATTCCATCCGGCAAAGGAGAACATCTTCTTGAAAATGCCCCTGTCCATTGCAATAGAAGACCGGGTCTCTTCGAAATGCCTCTTGCAGAAAACTGCGTATGCGAGCCGGGTGAGAAGGCTTACGAGGGCCAGCAGGGCGGCATAAAAGATCAGTCTGTCGATGGGGGAGACCATGATTGCGAATGCGACTGCAAGTTTCCCGACGGCCTCGAAGATGCTGATCCATGCGAATGCGTCCATACGTTCGTGGGCGATGATGTCGGCATTGTATGGAACGCTCAGCAACTGGATGACGAAGCTGACTATGGTGAACTGCAGCACCCATTTCGCCGCAAATATCCTGTCGGGGGGCAGCACCATTTTGTTGGATATGTACCAGAGCCCGGCAGGTTCTGCAAGGATAACTACTATTGCTGCAAGAATCAGCTGTATGGCGACCGCGGTGGAAAAGACCTTCTTGAGCCCGGATTCCTGACGCCCCATTTCGAAGGTGATGAAACGGGATATGGCGGCGGACATAGACCCTGTGAGGATGCTGAACATTGTCACCATACCTGCTATGGCACTGTAGATGCCGAGTTCGCTGCTGCCAAGAGCATGAAGGATCACCCGTGAGGTGAACAAGCCCACCAGCATCAGCAGGAACATACGGAAATACAGAAGGACCGTGTTTCGTGCGATCCTTCTGCTGTTCTCCGATATTCCCTTGTTATCTGTCATTCCGATTTCCTGTCATTCCGAGCGAAGCGAAGGAATCTATTCAGGCTTATAGGAATCCTTCAGGGAAGTGGTCTTATTGTAGATGGGATTCTCCGGCGTGCTGTCGGAATCCTTGATATAGTAGCCAGTGCGTTCGAATTGCACGGCGATTCCGGAAGCGTCCTCAAGCAAAGCAGGCTCTGCCCAGCCCTTGGCAATCACCAGAGATTCGGGGTTGAGGAAGTCCTTGTAGTCTTTGTCTTCCGGCACCTGGCTCATATCTGCGAGGGTGAAGAGGCGGTCGTAGTTGCGCAAGGTAATCTCCTTCGCATATTTGGTGCTGACCCAGTGGATCGTGCCCTTGACAGAGCGCCATTCACCATTGCCGGGCCTTGTGGAAGGATCGTAGGTGCATTTCAGTTCCACTATGTTGCCTTCGGCGTCTTTCACCACCTCTTCGCATTTGATGATGTATGTGTATTTCAGGCGCACCTCTCCGCCGGGTTTGAGGCGGAAGAACTTGTGAGGAGCATCCTCCATGAAGTCTGCGCGTTCGATGTAGAGCTCGCGGGTGAAAGGCACCTTGCGGGTGGCTCCCTCCGGCTCGGCGGGGTTCAGGGGGCAGTCGAACCATTCCACCTGCCCTTCCGGGTAGTTGGTGATGGTGAGTTTGACCGGATCCTGCACCACCATGTAGCGATTGGAACGGGCGTTGAGGTCCTGACGGACGCACCACTCGAGGAGCTGGATATCCATCAGCTGGTCCCGCTTGCTGACTCCGATCTTGTCGCAGAACATCTTGAGGGCCTCGGCGGTGTAGCCGCGGCGGCGCACTCCGCAGAGCGTAGGCATGCGCGGATCGTCCCATCCGGCCACCAGGCCCTTCTGCACCAGCTCCAGCAGCTTGCGCTTGCTCATGAGGGTGTAGGTGAGATTCAGGCGTGCGAATTCGTACTGATGGCTGGGGAAGATGCCCAGGGTCTCGATGAACCAGTCGTATAGCGGACGGTGAACGTCGAACTCAAGTGTGCAGATGGAGTGGGTGATATGCTCGATGGAATCGCTCTGGCCATGGGTGAAGTCGTACATCGGGTAGATGCACCACTTGTCCCCGGTGCGATGGTGATGCGCATGCTTGATGCGGTAGAGGATAGGGTCGCGGAAGAACATGTTCGGATGAGCCATGTCTATCTTGGCACGGAGCACCTTCTCGCCGTCGGCATATTTGCCGTCCCTCATTTCGCGGAAGAGTTTGAGGTTTTCTTCTACACTGCGGTTGCGCCAGGGGCTCTCGGTACCGGGGGTTTCCACGGTGCCGCGACCCTTTGAAATCTCTTCCTGGGTCTGATCGTCAACATAGGCCAGGCCGCGCTCTATGAGCTGTTCTGCCCATTCGTAGAGCTGATCGAAATAGTCGGAAGCGTAAAGCTCCTTCTCCCACTTGAAACCGAGCCACTTGATGTCTTCTTTGATGGCATCCACGTATTCGGTGTCTTCTTTTGTGGGGTTGGTATCGTCGTAGCGGAGATTGGTCTTGCCGCCATATTTCTGTGCAAGGCCGAAGTTGATGCAAAGGCTCTTGG
>DGUE01000055.1 GCA_002393895.1 Bacteroidales bacterium UBA4318 | reverse complement strand
AGTCCACGCTGAGGCCGTGGAACATGTAGAGGGGGCCCATCCACTCGGAGTCACGCTTGGAAAGGTAATCGTTGACGGTAACCACGTGAACGCCTTTTCCCGCAAGTGCATTCAGGAACACGGGGAGGGTTGCCACCAGGGTCTTACCTTCACCGGTTGCCATTTCCGCAATCTTGCCCTCATGGAGGGCGATACCGCCTATGAGCTGCACATCGTAGTGCACCATGTCCCAGGTAATTTCATTGCCGCCGGCAACCCACTTGTTGTGGTAGACGGCCTTGTCGCCGTCAATGGTGACAAAGTCGTGCGTTGCGGCAAGGGTGCGGTCGAAGTCGTTGGCCTGCACCTCGATGGTTTCGTTCTGCGCAAGGCGGCGGGCGGTGGACTTGACTATGGCGAATGCCTCCGGGAGGATTTCAGTAAGCGCCTTCTCGATGGCTTCATCCTCGTCTTTCACTAGTTTGTCCGACTCCGTGGCGAGTTTCTCTTTTTCGGAAACGGGTATGTTTTTGTCCAGTTCGAGCTTGATTTCCGCGATACGGTCCTCAAAGGGCTTTTCAACCTCCTTCAGATGGGCGCGGAGTTTGGCCGAATGGGCACGGAGTTCGTCTGCTGACAATTTGTCAATTTCGTCGTATGCTGCAAGGATCTTGTTCAGAAGCGGTTTGACTGCCTTGTAGTCGCGGTCGGCCTTGGATCCGAACAATGCTTTGATAACGTCTGCTAATGCCATATTTATAATAATAGTGTAGTCTGCAAATTTAAGTATAATATTGGCTATTACAAAAATTTTGCCTATGTTTGCATCCACATTTGCAGGATTAGCACATCGGTAGTGCATTGGCTTCCCAAGCCAAGGAGGAGGGTTCGACTCCCTTATCCTGCTCAAAAAGGCCCGGATTCGTCCGGGCCTTTTTGCATTCCCCGGGGGTCGTGGTCACTGGAGGCCTGTTTTGACCACGAGGGTGGCGTTTCGAGGGGGTTTGTGGTCACTGGAGGCCTGTTTTGACCACGAGGGTAGCGGAGCGGCCAAACAATTCGCCAATATCCTTTCTGTCAAGTTTCAGTATTCGCTGAATCTGACCTTCTGATGCATAATAATCCTGACGCATCATTCGTGCATAGTCCAACTTGACATTTTGAGGGAGCATTGAAGGCCGGTTTTCACCGTATTCCCTTTTACTCTTTGTTACCACCATTGCAAACATCTCTTCATCGGTCAGTATTATCTCCTCTCCTAGTGATTTTGCTACGGCACTATAAGCCTCATAGTTTTTGGATACCGAAGCGAAGTAATGATGCGCATCCCGGAAGAGGGCTTCACCTTTACTATAAGAGCAATAAGATTCAGGCACAATTACTCCATTGCGCACCCTATACCCTTCGGGGAGAACCAGGAGACGACTCTTGCAAAGCGACTTCTTTTCTCTGTCGGATAAACTGCTATATGGTTGTGAATCAAGCAATCGAGCATACGGGTTAAAGAAAAGATTCCCACTGCCCCACGGGTACGAAAAAGGAGTGTATCTGGGGTCAATCAGGTAGCCATTTCTGTTTGTGTATACCACCTCGTTGCGTAGCGCAACCAGATCGGGAATCGGCAACACCTTGGCAGTGAAATCCACAAGGTTTTTATATCTGTTTTCGGCCGGATAATACCGCAGCATCCTGTTTTTAATTCTTTTGAAGAATTCCTGACATAGGCATTCTGGCCCCTCAAGAATAAAGTGGAAGTGATTGCTCATTACTTGGAAGGTAATGATTTTGACTCCTGTCACTGCAGTTGCTATTGCTATGAGGTTCATATAAAAGACATAGTCCTCACGTGTTTCACAAAGGATTTCCGTGAATTGTCCGGGGGTGCATAAATGCCAGTATGGCCCGCCGTTAGAAAAAGTGGCTTCGCACCGTTGTTCATGGCCGGAGAAGGACAGACGGATAGGTTTATCGTAATTGTTCATTTTTTTGTTTTGGTCGTGGTCACTGGAGGCCCGTTTTGACCACGAGGGTGGCGTTTCGAGGGGGTTTGTGGTCACTGGAGGCCTGTTTTGACCACGAGGGTGGCAAAACTGGGGCAATTCGGGGTTCCGGAGGCGGCCAAGGGGCCCGAGCCAGGCCCGACCGGCGGTCAGAGCCGGGGCGGTCAGAGCCGGTAGTCGGAGAGTTTCTGGAGGCCGGGGAGGCCGTAGTATGATTCTACCACATCGCCCCGGAGCCACACCTGGCGGCCGAGAAGCGACGGATTGTCTACCAGATTGAGGGCTACGCGGATATCTCCCGAAGCCAGTTGCACGCTCAGGCACTTGTCCCTGTCCTTGCAGGAAGGCACATCGGCCAGAACCAGATTGGTGCGCGAAGAGAAGGGTCCCTCGAACGAACAGTATTTCGAGGAGAGATCCCCTCCCACGATGTATCCGCACACCCACACATCCTTCGCCCCTGCCATTCCCCTGGCAGCCCCGACACTCACCGATTCGGGCACCACAGGCACCGGATCATCACCCCCGGAGCTGCTCCCGTCCCATGCGATTTCGGCAGATGACCACAAGCGTACCGTATCTATGCGCACTACCACGTTTACGCCCGTCACCGGCACGGCCCTGGGCATGCTCTCGGCCACTGTCAGGCGGAGTGTCAGGATTTCTGCCGGGCGCAGTTCCAGGCTGTGCACGGTGGATGTCTTTCCGCCACGGTTCAGAAGTATAGCCACCCGTCCGGGCTGGAAATAGGCAGTTCGGGTTTCACCAAAGCCGAAAGCCAGCGTTCCGGCCGCAGAACGCAGGAACAGCGAAGCATCCTTGTAGGTGGCAACGAACTTTTCGTCCAGCTTCAGCCTGATTCCGGCATTCAGCTGGCAGACAGACAGTTCCACATCCGCCACCTGCCCCTCAGAAAGGGTCAGGCTGCGGTTATCGCCAAACTGCGGACAGTCATACTCAGGATCCTTGAAAGGGGTGGAAAGCATGGAGATGGCATAACTTCCGGGCTCCAGTTCGAACTCGTCCGGTCTCGAACCCCACAAACCCTGGAAAACAGTCTTTCCTTCAGAAGATGTAATGCTGAGGATGTAGCTGCCGGTGTCGAAAGGGTCGGCAGTTGCTTTTGTGGATGTGATGGATTCCCCATCAGGCGCCAGGCTCAGGCGCAGCACAGCGGGCTCTACGGCCGCAGGCACTGGAGCAAGACAAGAAGGGGCAAGGTTCAGCGCAGCAAGAAGTGCGCAGGCAGGAAAAAAGGCTTTCGTTTTCATAAGGCATTTTTTCCTGCAATAATATAGAAAGGAAACTTAAAAATACCCCCTGAAACCTATCATAAAGTACGTTTTTTTAAGTTTCCGCATATGCAAACTTAAAAAAAACGACATCCCGGGACATAAATAATTCACGGGGACCCGCATCACTGCGAGCACCCCGCTACTTAACCTAAACTTAAACTATGAAAAACTTCACGGCAAATTTATACATTTTTTCTTACATTTGCACCAATCATATCAACAAAACAATGAGAATTATCAAATTACTGCTCATCGCGGCCCTCGCAAGTGTGGCCGCCGTTTCCTGCTGCAAGTACGAAAAGGTGGCAGGAGACCCCATGAATGCTAAAATCTACACCCTGGACAACGGCCTCAAGGTCTACATGACCGTCAATAAAGAAGAACCCCGTATCCAGACCTTTATCGCCGTGCGCGTAGGCGGAAAGAACGACCCTAAGGAAACCACCGGCCTCGCCCACTACTTCGAACACCTCATGTTCAAAGGTTCTGAGCAGTTCGGCACCCAGGATTATGCCGCAGAAAAGCCCTATTTGGACCAGATAGAGCAGCTCTACGAGCAATACCGCACCATCACCGACCCCGAAGAGCGCAAGGCCCATTACAAAAAGATCGACTCAGTGAGTTTCCTGGCATCCCAGATCGCCATCCCCAACGAGTACGACAAGATGATGAGCATGATAGGTGCCCGCGGCACCAACGCATGGACCTCCTACGACGAGACCGTCTACACCGAGGACATCCCTTCCAACCAGGTGGAAAACTGGGCGAAGATCCAGGCAGACCGCTTCCGTCACAACGTCATCCGCGGTTTCCACACCGAGCTTGAGGCGGTTTACGAGGAGTACAACATGAACCTCACCAGCGATGGCCGCAAGATGTATGAATCCATCTATCAGGGTCTCTTCCCCCATCATCCCTACGGCACCCAGACCGTTCTGGGCACCCAGGAGCAGCTGAAGAACCCTTCCATCACCAACATCAAGCGCACTTTCAATACCTACTACCGCCCGAACAACATCGCAATCTGCCTCTCCGGCGACTTCAACCCCAAGGAGGCGGTAAAGATCATCAAGAAGTACTTCGGCGACTGGGAGCCCAATCCGGACATCCCCAAGCTCGAGTATGAGCCCGAACAGCCCATCACCGAGCCCGTGGTCAAGGAAGTCAAGGGCCTCGAGGCCGAGATGTTCGCAATGGGATGGAGGCTTCCCGGCGCCACCGATCTCAAGACCACAGCCGTCTCCGAGATTGCATCCAGCATCCTCAGCAATGGCCAGGCCGGCCTCATCGACCTGGATGTGAACCAGCAGCAGAAGGCCATGTACCTCTATGCAGGAACCAACACCCAGCCGGACTACAGCTTCTTCATGGCTATGGGAATGCCCAAGCAGGGCCAGACCCTGGATGAGGTGAAAGACCTTGCCCTTGAAGAGATTGCAAAGCTCCGCGCCGGAGAGTTCGACGAGGAGCTCATCACCTCCACAATCAATAACATCCGCCTGCAGAAGATGCGTCAGCTCGAGAACAACCGCGCCCGTGCGAACATGTTCGTAGATGCATTCATCGCCGGCATAGACTGGAAGGATGCCGCCCTCGACATCGAGCGCTACAGCAAGGTGACCAAGCAGGATGTGGTGGACTTCGCCAACGAATACCTGAAGGACAACAACTACGTAATCTCCTACAAGCGCCAGGGAGTGGATGACAGCCAGAAGAAGATCGAGGCTCCGGCCATCACCCCCATCGCTACCAACCGCGACAAGCGCAGCGCCTTCCTCGATGAAATTGCCGCCAGCGAGGTGAAGCCCATCGAGCCCGTATTCGTGGACTTCAACAAGGATATGAAGAAGTTCGCCCTCTGCGAAGGTGTGGACGTGCTCTACAAGAAGAATCAGCTCAACGACATCGCTACGGTGCAGTTCGTGTTCAACCGCGGCATCGAAGAAATGCCCGTGCTTAACTACGCCTTCGACTACATCTCCTACCTCGGCACCCCTGAACTCAGCAGTCAGGATATAGCCCGCAAGATGTACGACCTCGCATGCAACTTCAACATGGGTTCCGGCGCCCACAGCACCACCATGACCATCACCGGCCTCAGCGAGAACATTCCCGAAGCCGTGAAGCTTATGGAAGACCTGCTCTTCAACGCTGTCGGCGACGAGGCTATCCTCGCCAACTGCAAGTTCGATGCGATGAAGGGCCGCGTTGATGCAAAGGCCAGCCAGCGCGCCTGCTTCAACTCTCTCCAGCGCTACCTGTTCTACGGCCCCGAATTCGTCAAGAACACTACCATGAGCAACGAGGCAGTGATGGCCCTCAGCTCCGATGAGCTTCTTGCCGCAGCCCGCGAGCTGGCAGGTAAGGGTCATGAGATCCTCTACTATGGCCCCGCTTCCGAGCAGGAAGTCAAGAAGATGCTTTCCGACTGCCACAAAGTTGGCGAGAACCCTGAGCCTCTTGCAGAGAAGTTCACCAAGCGTCTGCCCAGCGACAAAGCCCAGGTGGTGGTCGCCCCCTACGATTCCAAGCAGTTCCAGTATGTGCAGTACACCGACCTGGGCGGCAGTTTCGATGCCTCCCTCGCCCCCGGCGTGGAAATCTACAACGAATACTTCGGTGGCGGCATGAACAGCATTGTGTTCCAGGAGATGCGTGAGGCCCGAGGCCTTGCCTACAGTGCTTTCGCCAACCTCAGCGAACCCACAGATCCCGTGAACGGATACATGTTCTACGCCTACATCGCCAGCCAGAACGATAAGCTGCGCGCAGCTTCCGAAGGATTCAAGGATATCATCGAGAACATGCCTGAAAGCGAATCGGCATTCGCCATCGCCAAAGACGGTCTCCTCTCCAGGATGCGCACCAAGCGCGTCACCGGCATGTCTGTGCTGAACACCTACCGTGACTGCCGCCGCCTCGGCCTGAGCGAACCCACCGACAAGGCTGTGTTCGAGGCCGTGCAGGGCATGACCCTGGAAGATGTGAAAGCCGCCCAGCAGAAGTGGGTTGCCGGACGCAACTACGTGTATGCCATCCTCGGCGATCCCGCCGACCTGGATCAGAACTTCCTCAAGACCCTCGGCCCGGTCAAGGTCGTCAGCCTCGAAGAAGTATTCGGATACTAATCTTTAACTCCGATAAAACGAAAAAGGACAGGCTTTTACCTGTCCTTTTTCGTACCCCCGAGGCGAATCGAACGCCTATCGTCGGAACCGGAATCCGAAATTCTATCCATTAAACTACAGGGGCATAGCCGAATTGCCTGCAAAGCGGCAAAATGGACTGCAAATATACCATTTTTTTGGTTATATTTGTAGACTTAAACCTAAATCGGATATGAAGGCATACGTTTTCCCCGGACAGGGGGCCCAGTTCCCCGGAATGGGCAAAGAACTCTACGAAAGCAGTCCCGAGGCAAAAGCCTTGATGGACAAGGCAAATGATATACTCGGATTCAACATTACAAACATAATGTTCAACGGCACGGATGAAGAGCTTCGCGCTACCAAAGTGACGCAGCCCGCCATCTTCATCCACTCCGTCGCACTCGCCCTCTGCACCCCCGGTCTTGAAAAGCCGGATATGGTGGGAGGCCACTCCCTCGGCGAATTCTCCGCACTCGTGGCGGCCGGAGCCGTCAGTTTCGAAGATGGGCTCAGGCTCGTGGCAGTGCGTGCCAACGAGATGCAGAAATGCTGCGAGAAAGTGCCTGGCACCATGGCCGCCATCATCGGCTTGCCGGACGACACCGTCGAGAAAGTCTGCGCCGAGGTTCCCGGCATAGTTATCCCCGCCAATTTCAACTGCGACGGGCAGATAGTCATCTCCGGAGAGAAAGAGGCCGTGCTCGCCGCGTGCGACGCCCTGAAGGCCGCCGGCGCAAAGCGCGCCCTTCCCCTCGCGGTGGGTGGAGCCTTCCACTCCCCGCTCATGGAACCCGCCCGCGCCGAGCTCGCAAAGGCCATCGAAGCCACCGAGGTCAAGGCACCCCGCTGCCCCATCTACCAGAATGTGACGGCCCTGCCAGAAACCGACCCCGTCCGCATTAAAGACAACCTTCTCAAGCAGCTCACAAGCCCGGTACGCTGGACGCAGAGCGTGAAAAACATGCTCGCCGACGGTGCGGCTGAGTTCACCGAACTTGGCCCCGGCACCGTGCTGCAGGGCCTCGTGAAGCGCATCAGCGGCGCAGCCGGCGTGGAAGTGGCAATCAACGGCATCAGCTGACAACTACATAATTTATCGATAAAATATGGCTAAAGAAAAAAAATTCATCACTTGTGACGGTAACACCGCGGTTGCAGGCATCGCATATCTCTTCAGCGAGCACGCGGCCATCTACCCTATCACACCCTCATCTCCCATGGCAGAGAACATCGACGAATGGGCTGCCCACGGGAAGAAGAACCTTTGGGGCGAGACCGTAAAGGTCACGGAGCTTCAGAGTGAAGGCGGCGCTTCGGGAACAGTGCACGGTTCCCTCCAGGCAGGCGCCCTCACCACCACCTACACCGCCTCCCAGGGTCTTCTGCTGATGATTCCGAACATGTACAAGATCGCGGGCGAAATGCTTCCCGCAGTCTTCCACGTGTCCGCCCGCGCGCTCGCTTCGCACGCACTTTCCATCTTCGGCGACCATCAGGACGTGATGGCATGCCGCCAGACCGGCTTTGCCATGCTGGCATCCGGTTCCGTGCAGGAAGCACAGGACCTCGCCGCCGTGGCACATCTCTCCGCCATCAAGAGCAGCATTCCTTTCCTTCACTTCTTCGACGGATTCCGCACCAGCCACGAGATCCAGAAGATTGAGGCCATCGACGAGGATGACCTCCGCAAGATGGTGAGCACCAAGGCTTTGCAGCAGTTCCGCGAGAGGGCTCTCAACCCCGACGCCCCTGTTACCCGCGGCACCGCCCAGAACGGCGACGTCTACTTCCAGGCCGTGGAATCCCGCAACAAGGTTTATGACGAGGTTCCCGATGTGGTAGCCCGTTACATGGGCGAGATCGGAGAAGCCACCGGACGCATCTACCGTCCCTTCGACTACTATGGCGACGCCAAGGCTGAGAACATCATCATCGCAATGGGTTCGGTCACCGAGACCATACGCGAGACCATCGACTACCTCAACGGCCAGGGCCGCAAGTACGGCCTCGTGTCCGTCCACCTCTATCGTCCTTTCAGCACCAAGTATCTCCTGAAGGCCATCCCCGCCTCCGTCAAGAAGATCGCTGTTCTCGA
>DGUE01000044.1 GCA_002393895.1 Bacteroidales bacterium UBA4318 | reverse complement strand
TCAATCTCATGAAGCTTCACCTCAATCCAGCTCTGGGATGTGGGGAAACATCCGGCAACGGTTGTGACGTGAAGGGCGGGATCCTGGCGGTTCTGGGCCACCACATATCCAAGGTTGGGATACACGCAGATTGATGCGGGAAGCGGCCAGCCGGGGAAAGCGGCAGGAAGGTTGTTCACCTTCTCCACAAGAGCCTTCACGGAAGCGGGAGTGTCGTCAGAGGAGAGAGTGGTCTGGTCCATAATGCCGAAGCAGGCCATGTAGAGCTCCGGGGAAGCGATATTCTCCAGCCCGGATGCAATGAGTTCCAACTGGCGGCCAATGGCCTCTTTGTCCGGCGTATAGCCGTATTTGCTTGATAGTGACATAGTGTTTATCCTTTTATTTGTACTTTAAATCCTTCCTGTATGAGCGGCTTCACAAGAGCCTCCATTTCTTCCGGGGTATATTTGCCAAGGCCCTTCATGGGGGTTTCGCGGTCTATTGTATAAACCATCACCTCACGGGGCCGAAGCTCACGGACTATATCCATCCAGGGGCCTACCCAGTTTTCCGATGCCCAGCCGGGTCCTTTGAGGAAAATGGTCTGCATCACGAAATTGCCTTGGAACCGGGCCATTGAACGGACTACGTCTGCAACGTGATACTCCCCTGCCGGCCTGTTTACAAGGGCTACCTCCTCATCTGTAGGGGCGTCCAGTTTAAGGATGGGATTGTCCACCTTCCGGAGGGCCTCAAAAACACCCGGTTTTCCGCAGCGCGTGGCATTAGTCAGGACGGAAACCTTTGCCGAAGGGTAGTATTTATCCCTGAGCCTTATGGTGATATCTATAATCTCCGGGAAATCCGGATTGAGGGTGGGCTCACCGTCTCCGGAGAAAGTAATTGAGTCTATGGGAGTTCCGGCTGCTTTACACTCAAGGAGCTTTGCCTCAAGGGCGTCTTCAACGTCCCGGGCCGACGGAAGCGTACGGTCATTGAGGCCGTCCTTGTTCCAGCCGCACTCGCAGTAAATGCAGTCGAAGTTGCAAACCTTGCCGTTCCTTGGAAGAAGGTTGATTCCAAGGGAGCTCCCCAGCCTGCGGCTGAAAATGGGGCCGAAAACTGTGTCTTCTCGCAACATAATGTGGTATCTGTAGTATCTTTGATTGCTGTTGAATCGCGGAGGGCACTGTCGCGCGCGGCCAGTGTGTCCCTCCACGGAGCCCATAGCATGCTTGTGTCCACCTTCACCGAATCGGCAGAGAAAGTAGGCAGGTGCAGACAGCCCAGGCCCTCAAGAATCTTATTCTGTTTTTCAAGCTTGGCTTCGAACTCCTCAAGACTCTTCTGGGTAGCACGCAGACGATTCTGCGTTCGCTCCAGAATCTTTTTATACTTTTCCGGGCGCTGCAGGTAATAATTCACGCTGGCATCGTAGTTTTCGAAACCATAACCATATTTGCGGAATATGGTTTCATAGAAGCGCGTGGTATCCGCGGTAGTCTTGAACTTGGGATTATCGTTCAGCCACTGGTCTGCAAGGAACATCTCGGCATATATAGCCGACATATCGCGCTGGCTGATGATGCGCACCCGCCTGCACGAAGGCAGGAGCAGGATGCACACCAGCACGGTAAGGGCTAAATACTCCGAGATCCTTTTCATAAGTTTTTAACGAAGGACAGCACCGAATTCCTTTGTAAACACCTCGAGCAGCCGGTCCATCACACGCTCCACATCCTGGTCGGTGAGGGTTTTCTCAACATCCTGCAAAGTGAAACTCAAAGCATACTGTTTCTTGCCCGCGGGAATCTTGTCGCCACGGTAAACATCGAACAGACTCACCTGCTTGAGAAGTTTCTTCGCATTCTTGAATGCTGCGGCACGCAGATCGGCATACTTGACTCCCTCGTCGAGAAGGATAGCCAGGTCGCGGCGCACTTCCGGGAATTTGGGCAGCTCCCTGAAGGCCACCTTGTCGCGCTTCACGATCGAGAACAGCACGTTCCAGTCGATCTCAGCTGCAACCACCTGCTGCTTGATGCCGAACTTGCGGGCAAGGGACGGATTTACCACACCAAGAACCGCAAGCTGCTGTTTCCCTCCGGGAAGGCTGTAAACGGTGCCTTCGGAGAAGATGTCGGCAGGAGCTGCATCGGTCCACATCTGATAAAGATCTGCGCCATAACGGCGAAGCAGGAGTTCAAGATATCCCTTCAACTGATAGAAATCACCCTTCGATGCAGCGTTCTTCCAGTTCTTCTCGGGTGCCCCGCTGATGAACATCGCAAAGCAGGGATGCTCCTCATAGCCTTCCAGGGTTTCTCCTCCCTTTTCGGGAAGGCGCTGATACACAGAGCCATACTCGAAAGTCTTGATGCGGGAAATCTGCCTGTTGACATTGTAGGCTATCACCTCCAATCCATTAAGGATCAGAGTCTGGCGCATAACGTTAAGGTCCGAACTGAGGGGGTTCACAATGTGGACAAGCCTCTCTGCAGGGAAGGTCTTGAGATCTTTATAGTAATCCGCTTTAGTGAGCGAATTGTTCATCGTTTCATTGAAGCCGTTGGCAGCCAGGAAATTGGAAACCTGATTCCGGATTGCCTCCGGCTGAGGGGTCGGGGAGGCCGACACACTCATCTTCATGTGGTGAGGCAGGGCGATGTTGTTGTACCCGTGCACGCGGAGGATTTCCTCCACCACATCACACTCGCGGTACACGTCAATCATGTAGCTGGGTGCCAGCACTACAGCCTTGCCACCCTCATTGGATATGAACTCATACTGCAAGGCCTCGAGCACGCGGGTGATGTTCTCATGACCTATCTTCTGGCCGATGAAAGACTCAATGCGGTTGTAGTCCAGCTCAATGCGCTTGCGTTCGACACTCTGGGGGTAGATTTCTACAGCTTTTCCAACTATATGGCCACCGGCGAGCTCGCAGATAAGCATAGCAGCACGTTTGAGGGCATAGGGCGGCATCTCCGGATCCGCTCCACGCTCAAAGCGGAAGGATGCATCAGTCTGAAGGCCCTGGGTCTTGGAGGTCTTGCGTATGGAAACCGGATCGAAATATGCGCTCTCAAGGAAGACCTCGGTGGTTGCTTCTGTCACACCGCTGTCTTCTCCACCGAACACACCGGCGATACACATCGGACGGCTTTCATCGGCTATCACCATATCTTTTGCACAGAGCTTACGGTCGACTCCGTCCAGGGTGCGGATAAGCTCCCCTTCTGCTGCGCGGCGCACCACGACCTTGCGTCCACCAATCTTACCGGCATCGAAGGTGTGCAGGGGCTGCCCCAGTTCGAAGAGGATGAAGTTGCTGATATCCACCACGTTATTGATGGGACGGAGGCCTATGCTGAGGAGTTTCTTCTGCAGCCACTCGGGCGAAGGGCCGACCTTCACATCTTTGATGGTGAGGCCGCAGTAGCGGGGTGCTCCGCTGGGGTCAAGGACCTCAACCGGGATTGCGGAAGCATCTTCCTTCCCCTCACAAAAACCGCTGACATCCGGATACTTGAGCTTGCCGGGAAGATTGTGATACTTCAAATATGCATACAGGTCACGAGCTACGCCAATGTGCGAAGCCGCATCAACGCGGTTGGCGGTGATCTCGTATTCAATCACCGCTTCGGTCTTGAGATGCAGGTAATCCTTTGCAGGCGTTCCCACCACGGCATCCTCCGGGAGCACCATGATACCTTCATGGCTGCTGCCTATGCCGAGTTCATCTTCTGCGCATATCATGCCCAGGGATTCAACCCCGCGGATCTTGGATTTCTTGATCTTGAAGTCTCCGGGGAGCACGGTGCCTATCTGTGCGAAGAGCACTTTCTGGCCGGCGGCAACATTGGGCGCACCGCACACGACCTGAAGCAATTCACCCGTGCCGGCATCAACCTTGGTAACATGGAGATGATCGGAGTCAGGGTGCATTTCGCACTCCACTACCTTTGCGACCACCACCCCTGCGAGTCCGCCGGGAATCTCTTCCTGCTCTTCGAGGCTGTCCACCTCAATGCCTATCGAAGTCATGGCCTCGGCAACTTCTGCCGGGGTAAGATTCATCTCAAGATAATCCTTGAGCCAATTGTATGAGACTTTCATATCTTATTTTAAATCTTCCGGATCGAACAGGGACTGCACGAAACGGTCCCGGTCGAACAGTTTCAAATCTTCTATTCCTTCTCCGGTCCCTATGAAGCGTACAGGAACCTCGAACTGGTCTGTAAGGCCGACCACTACCCCGCCTTTTGCGGTTCCGTCCAGTTTGGTGACGGTTATCGAAGTCAGGTCCGTGGCTCTCGAGAACTCCTTGGCCTGCTGAAAAGCATTCTGGCCTGTGGAGGCATCGAGGATCAGCATCACATCGTGCGGAGCATCTGGAATGACCTTGCGGCACACGTTGCGTATCTTGCCGAGTTCGTTCATCAGGTCGATACGGTTGTGAAGGCGCCCCGCCGTATCTATGATGGCAACGTCGGCATCCCTGGCAACGGCCGCCTTCACGGTGTCGTATGCTACCGATGCCGGATCGGAACCCATTTCCTGACGGACAATGTCCACTCCGGCACGCTCAGCCCATATCACAAGCTGGTCCACGGCGGCAGCGCGGAAAGTATCCGCAGCGCCGAGTATCACCTTCTTGCCCTGGCTCTTGAAGAGATGGGCAAGCTTTCCTATAGTAGTGGTTTTCCCCACACCGTTTACGCCTACAACGAGTATGACGTAAGGCTTTTTGGAGAAATCCATTTCTACAGAATTTCCGCCCTTCTGCAGGAGAGCGGAAATTTCATCTCGCAGATAACCGACCAACTCCTCGAAGGAAGTGTAGCGGTCTCTGCCGACCCTATCCTCAAGGGCATCGATCACCTTAAGGGTGGTATCGACGCCCATATCGGATTCAATCAGGGCCTCTTCTATCGCGTCGAGGGTGTCATCATCCACCCTCGACTTGCCGGTAATTGCCCGGCTTAGCTTCTGGAAGAAACTGAGTGCCAAGGCTTACTTCTTTGCGAAGAAGTCCTTTGCCTTCTCAGCCTCAACGAGCTGCTCAGTGAACACATAGGCGCCCGTCTTGGGAGATTTCTCCATGCGGATGCACTTGACCATGCTCTTAGCACCGGCCTTTGCTGCGAATGTTGCAACGGCTTTCTTTGCCATAACTTAATCTCCTATGATTTACTTGATTTCACGATGGACAGTCACTTTCTTCAGGAAAGGATTGTATTTCCTGCGCTCGAGACGGTCGGGGGTGTTCTTCTTGTTCTTAGTAGTGATGTAGCGGCTCATTCCGGGAACACCGCTCTCTTTCTGCTCAGTGCATTCGAGGATGACCTGCAC
>DGUE01000087.1 GCA_002393895.1 Bacteroidales bacterium UBA4318 | reverse complement strand
GCGTCTTCTGGAGAGCCTCCGTGCCATGGAAGATAGGCACACTTACCATGACTCCCGCAGCCCAGTTCTGGCCGAAATCATTGCGGAAGCCGTGGTTCATGTTGGGGTTGCTCACCAGGTAGTTGGCAGTCAGGGCAACTGTGGGAAGCATATCGGCACGGGCGATGTTGGTCTTTTCGTGGTAGATCTTGCGCGCCAGGTCGAGCCGCTTCGTCTCCGAACGGGACGCCCATATATCCTCCATTGTCTTGAACGGCTCTTCTTCTGGCAGCGGCACCACCTCGAGGGCTTCGTCCGCAAGCGTGAAGCTGGAATCCAAGGGAATTCCTATCTGCTTGCAAAGCAGCATCCTGGCGAGCACGAGGCCGTTCGTTGCCTTGGTCAACGCCATGTCGGCCTCATTCGAGCGCACCTTGACCGTAAGTGCATCCGCCTCGGTGGCAACTCCTTCCCTGACGGCGATTTCAACATTGCCCTTCATCTTATGGAGAAGTTCGGAGTAGCTTTCGGCGAGCTTTTTCTTGTTGGCCACGGAGACCACCTGCCAGTAGGCCTGGTCTACGTTTATCAGTATCTCATCGTAATTGCCGTCGTATTCGTAGCGGGCCAGGTCCTCGGCATATTTCGCCATCCTGTTGGATGCGATTATCTTTCCGCCCACGAACAGTGGCTGCTGCACACTGAGCACGCCCACGCAGATGTCGGACAGGTCCGGATGGATGGCCTCGTCGATGGCCGCATCAACTCTCTCGCCCACTCCTGCAATGGCCGAATTGGCTTCAGCGGCGGTCAAGTGGTCCACTATTTCCTTTGCTTTGGGATCGCTCTGGATGTATGCACCCATCAAGGGGTGTGCGCCTATGAGGGCCATCAGGTCGTCTACCCGCGTATTGTAGGCAGTCTGGAGTCGGGCAGATTCGCCTTTGATATCGGGAATCTTTTCTTCATCCACCAGAGAGAACTCGCCTCCGGTGTGCTGGTACATACCGGTCGCGGTCACCTTCGGGAAGAAGTTCGCCGCGGCTATCCTGCGGTCGTATCCCGCCATTTCCATTTTTGCCCGTTGCTGATCAAGGGTCTTGTTCTTTGTTATTGCCATCTGACGGCATGCATCCAAGGTAAGGATGCCATCCTCTGCATCTGCAGGGATTCCAATCAATGCCAGCACCATGCCGGCAACACACATCAGTCTTTTCATTTCACTATTTTCGTTTTCACATATCCAAAGATGCAAACTGTTTGCCCTTTATGCATCCTTCTGATAATTAAAAGGCGTGCATTTATTGCCAATTGGTCGATTTTGTCTACTTTTATACAATTTTTGACTACCTTTGTGAACAAAAAGAAAAATGTTATATGGACAATAACCTGCACGTCATAAGCCTGCACGACCTGAGGAAATTCTTCCCGATGTCGGTCAGCGACAATTTGTCAGACGACTTCTTCCTCTCCGAGGTCCGCTACGGCGATATGCCCCAAATCCTCAATTACCCCTGCCGCCTGGACGGCTACATGGCCGTATTCTGCCTCGAGGGAGAACTTCAGGCAGAAATTAACCTCAATAGCTACACAATCAAGGAGAACTCAGTGATAATCAATGTTCCAGGCAATATCGGAAGAATCTATAGCATAAAAGAAGAGCAGGTAAAGAAGCTGCATTTCGTGGTTGTAGCCGCTTCGAGCGACTTTCTCTCCAGTTCCAGGATGGACTATGTCCGCATGTTCAATGAGAGCATCGCAGTGCTGGACAATCCTTGCTTCGAGATGCAGCAGGGCGAGAGGGCAATCTTCGCCAGATACTTCGAACTCATAAACGAACTTGTGAAGGGAGGTCACAAAGACCTGAAACAGGTGCTGCGCGGAATCATCTCCTCCTGCCTTTATTATGCGGGATCCATCTGGCAAGACAAACTCTTGAACGCCGAGCGTCCTGATCCGGGCATGGGCCATAGCGTCCGCTCCAAACTGGTGCTGGAGCAGTTCCTGACACTGGTTTCGGAGCATCACGACAAAGAGCGCGGAATGGCCTTCTATGCCGAAAAGCTTTGCCTGACACCAAAATATCTTTCCAAACTGGTACGGACCGCCAGCGGGAAATCCGGCCCGGAATGGATAGATTCCTTCGTTATCCTCGAGGCCAAAAACATGCTCAAGTACTCCGACATGCCCATCAAGGAGATAGTATACAAGCTGAATTTCCCGAACTCGTCGGTCTTTTATAAATTTTTCAAAGCACATACCGGCCAGACTCCGAGCGAGTATCGCGGATAATTTCTATCTTTGCGTCCTATGTCCGCATCAAGCAAAGACATACTTCTCGAGAAGCTTCGCGGTGGGCAGTCCATGTCGCGCCGCGAGAAAATCAAGCTGGCCCTTTTCCTGGGCCTTCCTGCCATGCTTGCCCAACTGGGCACCATAGTCATGGAATATATCGACGCAGGCATGGTGGGGCGCCTTGGTTCCGAGCAGGCCGCCAGCATAGGTCTGGTTGCCACCAGTACCTGGATTTTCGGAGGATTCTGCTTCGCGAACGCATCGGGATTCTCCGTACAGGTCAGCCAGCTCATAGGCTCCCGCAACTATGCAAAGGCCCGCGAAGTAATGCGCAAGGGTTTTGTCAGCGTGCTGATTTTCAGCCTTTTGCTGGCGTTCCTGGGGCTGGTAATCAGCCCCTTCCTCCCCTATTGGCTGGGAGGAGATGAATCCATCTGCGCCGATGCCAGCGCCTATTTTGCCATCTTCTGCGCCTTCCTTCCCATCATGCAGATTGCTGTAATCAGCTGTTCCATGCTGCAGGCCAGCGGCAATATGAAGATACCGAGCATCGTGGAGGTTTCCGCCTGCATCCTGGACGTGGCCCTCAACTACCTGTTCATATACGTTCTGGATATGGGAGTGAAGGGCGCCGCAATAGGCACAGGGCTGGCAACCATGATCACACACGCATTCGCCATCTGGTATCTGTTCGTAGTGTGTCCCGAACTCAACATACTGCAGGACAGCAGTTCATGGATTCCGGACCGGGAGCACCTAAAAGCGGCTTTCGGCATCTCCGGACCCATGTGGCTGCAGAACATCATCACCAGGGGCGCATACGTCATGAGCACGGTGATAGTCGCCCCTCTGGGCACAATAGCCATCGCCGCCAATTCCTTCGCCATCACTGCCGAGAGCTTCTGCTACATGCCTGGGTACGGCCTGAGCGATGCGGCCACCTCGCTCGTCGGGCAGAGCCTGGGCGCCAGGCGCAAGGACCTGGCCCGTCAGTTCGCCTACATCTCCACCGGCCTGGCCGCCGCAATGATGACCGCAGCCGGCATACTGATGTATATTTTCGCTCCGCAGATGATGGGGCTGCTCACCAACGACCCCGAAGTCATCGCCCTGGGAGTGAAGGTACTCCGAATCGAAGCCTTCGCAGAGACGCTCTACGCAGTGTCCATAATAGGATATGGTTCGTGCGTAGGCGCAGGAGACACCCTTGTGCCCATGGTTATGAACTTTGCCAGCATGTGGGTGGTGCGCATCGGCCTGGCCCTGATTCTCACCCCGAAAATCGGCCTTGCAGGCTACTGGATAGCCATGTGCATAGAGCTTAACGTGCGGGGAATCATCTTCTTCCTCCGCATCCGTGGCAAACGATGGATGAAAAAAGAATTTGCAGAATGAGACACGATTTCGATTTCAGCACTGAAGCCGCTCCGCGCGGCACCAATTCGGTGAAGTGGGACAGCTGTCCCGAGAACGTAATTCCCATGTGGGTTGCAGAGATGGACTTCCCTGCCGCTCCAGGCATAATCAAGGCTCTCCAGGAGCGCATAGCCAAGGGCGTTTTCGGCTATACCCTTGTGCCGGACAGCTACTATGAATCCGTAGCACGCTGGTTCGGCGGCAGGCACGGATGGAGCATTACCCGCGAGCAGATCATCCCGGTGCAGGGAGTCGTGCCGGCCACATCCATCGCCATAAAAGCCATCACCGAACCCGGGGACAAAGTGGTCCTGCTGGTGCCGGCCTACAACTGCTTCTTCCATAACATCACAAACCAGGGCTGCGAGACAGCAGAAAGCAGGCTGGTATGGAACCCTGAGCTCAAGCGCTACGAGATCGATTTCGACGACATCGAACGCCGCTGCGCGGATCCTGCCGCCAAGGCCTTCCTGCTATGCAACCCCCACAACCCTTGCGGACGCCTGTGGAGCCGGGAAGAACTGACGCGCCTGGGGAAGATCTGCCTGAAGCACGGGGTGAAGGTAATCAGCGACGAGATTCACTGCGAAATCACCGCCCCGGGCACTTCCTACGTGCCTTTTGCCTCAATTTCAGAGGAGTTCGCGCAGAACAGCATATCCTTCGTCTCCCCTACCAAGAACTTCAACATCGCCGGCATCCAGATTGCCAATATCATTTCTGCAAATGAGGATTTCCGCACCAGGATGGACCGGGTGATCAACATCTGGGAGCACTGCGATGTGAACCAGCTTGGAATCGTTGCCCTTGAGGCAGCATACACCGAAGAAGGCGCGGCCTGGCTGGAGCAGATGAATGCTCTGGTTCACAGCAACTTCCTCCTGCTGCGAGATCTCTTCGCAGAACGCTTCCCCTCCGTCCGTGTGCCAGAGCTCGAAGCCACCTATCTGCTGTGGATGGACTTCAACCGCACCAATGCCGGGAAAGAGATTTCCGATCTTCTGCTTCAACATGGGGTTCGTGTCAGCGACGGTGCCATCTATGGCGGGCCAGAAGGCATACGCCTCAACCTTGCCTGCCCCGAGGCCACAATGAAAAAAGGCCTCCGGCGAATCGCCGAAGGCCTTTCAAGAATAATATAGTTTTTTAGAAGGTGTACTTCACCAGACCCTGAACGCGGTGGTTGGTCACCCAGTGCAATCCGTTCTCGTACAGACCGTTGGCCAGGTTGATGCCCTGGGCCTTGTCGCCATACTGCACGGTGGTCATCTCATACTCGAGGCCGAAGGCAACCTTGCCGAGGTTGTAGATGAGGGTAGGCGTCACGCGAGCCATCTGGTGCATGTTGTCGAAGCTGTTGCCGCTGAACCAGAAGCCCACTGGAGTGACGGCGCCCGCAAGAGCCTGCTTGGTGCCGAAGTTCTTCACATAACCTGCAAAAAGGATTGCCTGCACCTTCTTACCGTAGCAAAGGCTCAGCCAGCTGGATGAGTTGCGGGTGGGGGTGTATTCCATATTGCCATCATCCAGCACCTTGGAAACGCCGTAACCGCCATTGAGGTTCACATGCTCTCCGGCTTCGGCGAACACTGTCTTGAACTTCACGCTGAACAGGTCTTTCGCATACTGTGCGTAGAAGAAGGGAGTGACGGTGGTGATGCGGTCGGAACGGAATCCGAAGTTATCCTGATAAACAGGCTTGATGCTGAGCATGTCGACACCTGCGCGCAGGATCATGTTCTCGTTCTTATAGTTCAAGCCCAGATAGATCTCAGGGGTGTTGCCATACTTGATATAGCTTGCGCTCTTGCCCTCAGGGCCGGTGGAGGTGTACTGCATCTGCCATAAGGCGGCTGCAGTGAGGCTGAGGCCGTAGGCGAGCTTGTAGTCTGCCTGCACAAGAGGAGTGCGGCTGAAGGGTCCGAAAGGAGCGCCTGTGTTAAGCGAGAACACGTCGGGCATGTCGGCAGCCATGGGATGCCAGCTCTGACCAGCCTTGAAAGACCAGTCGTTCTTGTCGAGGGTCACAAATGCCTGACGCAGGCGGAAATTGGCTGTGCCGGTAACTTTATCGTTGCCGAGGCCATTGTAGAAGTCTCCTTCTACGCGGGCGCCGACCTTCCAACCATCCACCTCATAACCCTTGACCTGCACCCAGATGCGGGAGGTAAGGGCGGCGAAACGGAAGTTGGGGTAGCCGTTCACATCGTCACCGTTGGTGGCAAGCTGCTCATCGTAGGGAACATACGTGAAGAAGTCCTCGGTGAGGCCTATCATCTTGCGGGAGTCGAAAGCATAGAAGTTGCGGATGAATCCGTGCACCTCGATGCTGGGCTTGCTCTCCTGCGAAAAAGCGGAAAGAGCCGCTGTGGCGAATGCCAATACAGTTATTATCTTTTTCATTTTCAATAATTTAAGCAAAAGGGAAGAACTTTGTGAGCCAGAAGAAGCCGAAAGCAAATCCGACAACACCGATAATGAGACCTACCTTTGCCATATCCTTGGTCTCCACCAACCCGGTGGAAGCAGCGATGGCGTTCGGAGGAGTGGAAATCGGGAAGAGCATGGCGATGGATGCGCAGGTGGCGATGAAGATGATCATTGCCTGGGTGCCGCCGAATGAGATGAACTCGGCATTGCTGGCCGCGGCGGGATCCGCCATGCCCTCAGCAACAACGATCAAGATAGGAATCAGCAGCGCAGCCGTAGCGGAGTTGCTGATGAAGTTGGAAAGGAAGTAGCACACGAGGCCTGCCACGACGATGACCAGCACCACGGACATGCTTCCGAAAGGAATTGCCTCGATGAGCACCTTGGCAAGACCGGTGTCCTGCAGGGCATATCCGAGGGCGAAACCTCCCGCAACGAGCCAGAGCACGCTCCAGTTGATTTCCTTGATTTCATTCTTGCCGAAGAGGCCGGTTGCGGTGAACACTGCCAGGGGCACGAAGGCAACAATGTTGGAGTTGATGCCGGTGAGCTGCTCGGTTGCCCAGAGCAGGATGGTGCCGATGAAGGTGATCCACACAAGAACGTATTTCCAGTCTTTCTTTATGTTGCTCTCGGGAATTTCGAGAACGAGCTTCTTGGTCTTGAAGGGGAAGAAAAACTGGAGGAGCACCCATGCCACGAGAATCATGATGATCACGTAGGGAATCATATGGATGCACCAGTCACCAAAGGTAACATCGATGCCAGCCTGCTCCAGATATCCCTTTGCAGTGGCGTTGGGAGGGGTTCCGATAGGAGTTCCTATGCCGCCGAGGTTCGCTGCCACGGGGATGGAAAGCGCCAGGCCGATCTTGCCCTTATCGTCTACCGGAAGCTTGGAGAGAACCGGAGCGAGGAGCGTCAGCATCATTGCGGCGGTAGCGGTGTTGCTCATGAACATTGAGAAAACCGAGATGATGATGAGGAAGCCAAGCAGCACGAACTGGGGCTTGGTGCCGAAGAGTTTCAGCAGCGCACGGGCTATTGTGACGTCCAGGCTGTATTTCTCTGCCATGATTGCAAGCACGAAACCGCCCAGGAAGAGCATGACAACAGGATCTGCCATACTCGACATGATGCGGGCAGGCTTCATCAGGGTGCCGAACTCAGGGTTGCAGAAATAGCCTATACCCTTCGTGGATATGGTCAGAAGGGCGATTGTGATGATCAGCAGGGATGTAGTCCAGTTGGGGATGATCTCGAAGATCCACATCAGAGCAGCAAAAACGAAGAGCGCGATCACGCGCTGCTGCACTACCGTAAGGGCATCGATGCCGAAGAAGGAAACGGGCACTACCCACAGGAAAATCGTGGCTATGAGCACTATGGGCAGAAGCACGCAATACTTGACATTGAATTTTTTGTCAGACATATTAAGATTAATTATACACGTCAAAAAAGCCGCTTTCACAAGAAAGCGGCCCAAAGATACTAATTATTTTCTAAATAATTAAATGATTCCCTGCTCGAGCATCGCCTGGGCAACCTTCATGAAGCCTGCGATGTTGGCGCCCTTCACGTAGTCTACGCTGCCGTCGGCACGGGTGCCGAACTTCACGCACTGCTCGTGGATGCTCTCCATGATGGTGTGCAGGCGCTCGTCGACCTCCTGTGCGCTCCAGCTCAGGTGAGCGGCGTTCTGGGTCATCTCGAGGCCGGAGGTGGCAACACCACCCGCGTTCACTGCCTTGCCAGGAGCGAAGAGGACTCCGTTATTCTGGAAGAAGTGGATGGCACCGGGCTGGCATCCCATGTTGG
>DGUE01000180.1 GCA_002393895.1 Bacteroidales bacterium UBA4318 | reverse complement strand
CTTCGCCGTCGTTGCCGGTGATGCGACCGCTGACGTCTTTCGTCTGCGCTGCAGCCGTGGCCCCTGCAAGCATCAGGCACAGCGCAGCAAAGATGTTGATCAGTCTTTTCATATTCTCGGGTTTACTTTATCTCGTCTCTGGTAGGGATGGAATTCTGGGCACCCGGCCTGGTCACGGTGATGGCCGAGGCCTTGGTGGCGAACTTGGCCGCCTCGGTGAGGCTGAGGCCCTCGGAGAGTCCGACGCAGAGCGCTCCGCAGAAGGTGTCGCCTGCCGCTGTGGCATCCACCGCCTTAACCTTAAGGGAAGGGATCATTTCGGACTTGCCGCCCTTGAAAACAAGCGAACCCTTGCTGCCGAGGGTGACCACGAAATCCTGCACGCCGTAGCCGCGGAGCACGTCCACCGCTTTGGCAAGGGATACCTCGTCCGTAACCTCGCATCCGCTCATAAGCGATGCCTCGCTGCGGTTGGGGGTCATCAGGGAGATGTACTGGAAGAGTTCCTTGGGGAGTTCGCAGGCGGGAGCCGGATTGAGAATCACGTATACCCCTGCTTCGTGGGCTATCTTTGCTGCGCGGAGCACCGCCGGCACGGGAATCTCGAGCTGGAGGATAAGGAAGCCCGCGCTGCGGATCACGTCCGCTACGCTGTCGATATCTTCCGGGGTGATGTCGCCGTTGGCGCCGGAGGCCACCGAGATGCAGTTCTCACCGCTCTCGTCCACGAGGATGAGGGCCGTGCCGGATGCCTTTTCGGAACGCATCACATGTGAAATGTCGATGCCTTCTTTCTCATAGCCTGCAAGGGCGTTGTCGCCAAAGATGTCGCGGCCGACCTTGCAGATGAATTCCACGTCACCGCCGAGGCGCTTGGCCGCCACAGCCTGGTTGGCGCCCTTTCCGCCGGGGCCCATGTAGAAGGTTCCACCTGTAACTGTTTCGCCGGGAACGGGGAGCCGGTCTCCCTTGATTGTCATGTCGGTATTGCTGCTGCCGATGACCAGAATCTTGTTGTTCATGTTATCTAGATTTTTGATTATTAACTTGGTATGGGGCGAATATATCAATTTGCCCGGCAAAATGCTGCCGGGCTTTGCGTAAAAATAAATAAGAGACTGTGTTAAGTTTGCGCAAACTTTGCGCAATTTGAGGCTATTTTCTGGGTTTGGCCACCGAACTGCCTGCAACGATTGCGGGCATCAGACGGATCTGCGAGTCGCTGGCGGCAGCCTCCGGATGCATCAGCTTGTCGCAGAGGATCTTGACAGCGAGCTTGGCCATATTATCTACCGGCTGCCCCACACGGACTATGGGCGGCGTGAGGTAATCCATATACATATTGTCGTCGAACGATATCAGCGACACATCCTCCGGCACGTTGAGCGGAGATTCCCTGAGGGCACGCAGGGCTCCCAGCAGGATCGTGTTGCTGAGTGCGAAAATTGCAGTCGGGGGCTTGCTCCCGTTCATCAGGACCTTTGTCTCCAGGTATCCGTTCTGCACCGAGAACTCGTCGCCCACCACCCTGGCGTTATGGGTGAGCCCGGCCTCTTCCATCGCTTTCATGAATCCGTTCACCCTTTCCTTGTTCGGCATCGAATCCAATTCGCCCTGGATGCAGGCTATCCTTTCGTGCCCGGCGGTAATTAGTACCTTGGTGGCGTCGTAGCCGCCCTTGAAGTTGTTTGTAGTCACGTAGGGGAGGGGTGAGGCCTCGTAGTAGCGGTCGATCAGCACCACCGGGATTTCCCGGTTTATCTGCTCGAGGGTCTGGGGTTTGTCGCCGCAGGGCACTGCGATGATGCCTTCCACCCGGCGCAGCAGCAGGTCCCGCGCCGCCTCGTCCAGGCGGGCCTCATCTTCCATCGTATCCATGAGGATGGCGGTGTAGCCGTTCTTGTAAAGTTCCGGCACAATGCTGCCGGCCATGTCGGCGAAGTAGGGGTTGGCGATGGACGGCAGCAGCAGCCCAATCATGCCGGATCCTCCACGCCGCAAGCTCTGCGCCGTAAACGGCGGGATGTATCCACACGCCGTCACCTCCGCCATTACCCGCTCGGCCGTCCTGGCGCCGATGCGGTATTTCCGTGCCTGCCCGTTGATTACCCGGGACACCGTCGTAATCGAACATCCGCACCTCGCGGCAATATCCTGCAATGTTGTTTGTTTCATATCTGCAAAGATAATATAATTTGCGCAAAGTTTGTGCAAATTTTGTCGCTGTACCTGGTGCGGAATCGGCCTTCAGCGCCCCAGGTCGTATTCGGCCCCCAGACACCAGACAGGCCGTTTTCGTGTCTGCAAACCGTTATTTGCCACTCCAGACACCAGACAGGCCGATTTCGTGTCTGCAAGTGCGAACGATAGCCATCCTAGCACGAAGCATCTACGCCACCCTTGCCCACATCGGGAAGATTTTTGTATCTTTGTATCCATTATGCGAACACTTTTCCTCACCAATACTCTTACACGCAGCAAGGAAGTCTTCAAGCCCGTGAATCCGGGGCATGTTGGCATGTATGTCTGCGGACCTACCGTGTATGGGGATGCCCATCTGGGCCATGCCCGTCCCGGGGTCACATACGATGTGCTTTTCAAACTCCTCCGCCATCTCGGCTACAAGGTGCGCTATGTGCGCAATATTACCGACGTGGGGCACCTGGAGCACGATGCCGATGAGGGTGAGGACAAGATCGCGAAGAAGGCGCGCCTGGAGCAGCTGGAGCCGATGGAGGTGGTGCAGGCCTATACCCTGCGCTATCACGAGGCTATGCGCCAGCTGAACGTGGCGCCTCCGTCCATCGAGCCGCGCGCATCAGGGCATATAGTGGAGCAGATAGAGG
>DGUE01000034.1 GCA_002393895.1 Bacteroidales bacterium UBA4318 | reverse complement strand
ATGCCACCCAGCTGGGTATTATAGGAGCGTGCCTCTACTGGGCTTATGCCATAGGCAAACTGGTCAATGGCTTCCTTGCCGACAGTTCCAACATCAAGCGTTTCATGGCCACCGGACTGGTTGTGTCGGTGCTGATGAATTTTATCATGGGAATCCTTGGCGTGACCGCACTCAAAGGCGGCATCGCCAATTCCGCGCTTTTCGTGCTCTTTGCATGTTGCTGGACGGTTAACGGATGGAGCCAGAGTATGGGCGCTCCACCTGCTATCATCGCCCTGTCGCGCTGGTTCCCCCTGCGCATACGTGGCACGTTCTACGGCTTTTTCAGTTCTTCCCACAACATAGGCGAAGGCCTTTCGTTCGTTTTTGTAGGCATGCTGGTGGCAACCTTCGGCTGGAGATGGGGCTTCTTTGGAGCCGCTTTGGCCGGAGTGCTTGGCATACTCATCATCATCTTCTTCCTTCACGATTCCACCGAGGCCAAGGGGCTTCCTCCCATCGAAGTGGTGTCCGGTGAGGCAGAAGCAGCCGAGGAATTGACTCCCGAGCAGAAGCGGGCGCAGACCAAGCGCATGCAGGCTGCCGTGGTTAAGAATCCCGGTGTGTGGATCCTGGCCCTGTCCAGCGCGTTCATGTATATGAGCCGCTATGCCATCAACGAATGGGGAACCATCTTCCTCCAGGAAGCAAAGGGATACGACCTGGCTGGCGCTGCCACCATAATCGGCATCAACCCCATCTTCGGCATCATAGGTACGGTTGTCTCCGGCTGGCTATCCGATGTTCTTTTCAAGGGAGACAGGAAATATCCCGCCTTCGTGGCCGGTATACTTGAGGCAATAGCGCTGGCCATATTCCTGTTTGGCGGGCCCGCCAAGTGGGTGAACATCCTTGCAATGGTGCTGTTCGGCATTGCCATCGGAGTGCTGATCAGCTTTGTAGGTGGCCTGATGGCCGTGGATCTCGTGCCCCGTAAAGCCACCGGAGCTGCCTTGGGTATCGTCGGCATGGCATCCTATGCCGCCGCAGGTCTGCAGAATGTGGTCACCGGTCTGCTGCTGGACGGCCACATCGTAGAGGGTGCAAACGGAGCAATGGTGCACGACTACACCTATGTGAGCTGGTTCTGGCTCGGTGCTGCCGTCATCTCCTTCATGCTGCCCGTGCTCAACTGGAAGCGTAAACAACAGGTAATTGAATAATCCTTTTCTTATATAATGAAAAAATATCTCATCTATCTAACATGCCTTGCGGTTCTGGCTCTGGCCTTTACCGCTTGCGGAAACAAGAAAAAGGCTGCAGCAGAGGCAGAGGCTGCCGAACAGGCTGCAGTAGAACAAGTTAAACAAGATTCTATCAAAGTGGAAAAGAAACTGTCCGACCTGGCCGAAGAGCCGGTATTCGACATTGTGACCAACTACGGCACAATCAAGATCAAACTTTACGCAGACACCCCTCTGCACAAGACAAATTTTGCTAAGCTGGCGCTTTCCGGCTTCTACGATGGACTGCTCTTCCATCGCGTGATCAACGGCTTCATGATCCAGGGTGGAGACCCTCTCACCAAGGATCCTGCAAACGCCGACCGCTTTGGCACCGGCGGCCCCGGATACACCATCCCAGCCGAGATACTGCCTTCTCACCACCACAAGAAAGGCGCCCTTGCGGCTGCCCGCCGCGGAGATGCCGCCAATCCCATGAAGGAATCCTCCGGCTCCCAGTTCTACATCGTGCAGAACGAGCAGACCTGTGCACAGCTGGATGGGGCCTACACCGTTTTTGGTGAAACTGTTGAGGGTCTGGATGTTATCGACAAGATTGCTGCAGTCGAGACCGACCGCCGCGACCGCCCTGTGGCCCAGGTGAAAATTGTTAAAATCAAAGCCGAATAATTTTTTGTGCACGTGCACGTTTGGCACGATATTCGCAATATTCATTAACCGAATAGTTTTTTCATAGGTTAAATTTTAGGTTAGAATTGTGAACGCCTCCCGATGAGATATCGAGAGGCGTTCTGGTTTATTGGGAATCACCGGTTTACAGCGCTCTGTAGTTGTATCCCAGCATCTCCATTATCTTGAAATGCTTGTCTTTGAGCTTCTGCTCCAGGTGCTCGTAGCTCCTCTTTTCGGGCTGGGTCCACTGCACTTCGCTAAGGGCCTGGAGGCGGGGAATCAGCATGTAGAAGAGTTCCGGATCGTTGTGGATCCACTCCGTCCACATATTTGCCTGCACACCCAGGATGTGCTTCTCCGCTCCGGCCTGGATGCCTGCAAGAGGCTCATAGGAATAAAGGTTCCTGGCATCGTAGTCACTCTTCTTGGGATAGCCGGCGCCGATGGCGAGGTCATCTTCCCGCACGCCCTGCTTATAATCGAGATAGCAGTAGGTGGTGGGGGACATAATCACGTCGAAGCCCATTGCAGAGGCTTTTTCTCCCCCCTTGGTGCCGCGCCAGCTCATTACGGTCGCACCGGGCCCAAGCTCGCCTTCCAGGATCTCGTCCCAGCCGATAATCTTGCGGCCTTTGGCGGCAAGGTGCTCCTGCACGCGCTTGGTCACGTAGTTCTGCAGTTTCTGGCCGCGGGTGCCTTTCTCATCTGCCACAAGCCCCAGTTCATCCATCTTGGCCTGGCAGATGGGGCACTTGTCCCACTCTTTCTTGGGGCACTCGTCGCCGCCGATGTGGATGTATTCGCTCGGGAAGAGTTCGCAGATCTCGTCCAGCACGTTGAAGAGGAATTCGAAGGTGCTTTCCTTACCCACGCAGAGCACCTGGTCGCACACGCCCCAGCGGGTCCAGACCTGGTAGGGGCCGCCGGTGCAGCCGAGCCAGGGGTAGGACGCCAGCGCTCCCAGCATGTGACCGGGGAGGTCGAGTTCGGGGATGACGGTGATGCCGAGCTTCTCCGCATAGGCCACGACCTCGCGAACCTGCTCCTGAGTGTAGTATCCGCCGTAGCGCTTGCCGTCATGCTTGCTGCGGTCGGTGGTAGTCTGGGTGCCTGCGCGGAAGGATCCCACCTCGGTGAGGAGGGGATACTTCTTTATCTCCAGGCGCCAGCCCTGGTCTTCGGTGAGATGCCAGTGGAAGCGGTTGATCTTGTACATCGCGCACACGTCCAGCCACTTCTTCACCACGTCCACCGGGAAGAAATGGCGGGCGCAGTCGAGCATTATGCCCCTGTAGCCGAAACGGGGTTTGTCCTGGATGGTGCAGCAGGGAATCGTGACGCTGCCTTTCACCTGCTGGCCTGCGAACACTTCGGTAGGGAGCATCTGCCGGAGGGTGGCGATGGCATAGAGGAATCCGTTGTGGTCCGCCGCGGTCACCTTTACCGCGCGGGATGCAACCTCTATCTTATACTCTTCCGGGGCGAGGGTGGCGTCCTTCAGGAAGTAGATTCCCTTGAGCGACCCGATGGGGGAGCCGTAATTGACGCCCGTGGCAACCGCAAGGCTGCTCACCTTGCCGGTGGAAATGTAGATGTCGTCCGCCAGCTTGGCGATGGCTTCCGCGGTGTTTTTGCCGAGGAAGGAATCGTAGTTGAAGTTGGCTCCCTTCACCTTGAATTCGCCCTTTCCGAAGCTCACGCTCTGGGGTTCGGGGATGATGTTGAGGGCGGGGGCTGCCTTCTTGGCTTCCAGGCCGCTGCCCAGGAGGAGGGTGATTGCTAGAATCGCTAATTTTTTCATATTCAATAGATTAATAATCCGGTTATGCCTCCTGCCACTATCAGCAGGATGGGGTTGACTTTGAAGAAGAAGGCGGCCACGAAAGTGACTGCCAGGATGGCCCAGGCGGTCCAGTCGCCGAAGTTCTCGGGAATAATGCTGATCTGGGGAAGGAAGCCTTCCATGTTCACCCGGAACATCAGTATGAGCGCAGCCGCACCGATGAGGCCCGCCACCGCGGGGCGCAGGCCGGCCATTACGTCGCCGAAGAGCGAAGTGCTGTGATATTTGTTGTAGAGGGTGATGATCCCGTAGAAGATGATGAATGAGGGCAGCACCAGGGCGAAGGTGGCAAGGGCGGATCCGGCCACTCCGGCCACTTCGTAGCCGGTGTATGTGGCGCAGTTCACGCCGATGGGCCCCGGGGTGCACTGGGAGATGGCCACGATATCAGTGAACTGGGCTTCGGTGAGCCATCCGAACTTGCTCACGACCTGCGTCTGGATCAGCGACAGCATGGCCGCCCCTCCGCCGAAGGTGAAGAGCCCGATCACAAAGAAGGTAACGAACAGCTGCAGATAGATCATTTCCCGGAGCGCGCCTCCTTCGCGAAACTCAGCGCCACCGCAGCGATTATTGTTACCAATATTATATATATGGGAGAGATCTTCAGGAACGCTACCGCCACCAGCGATGCCGCCAGCACCAGCCATGCCCACCATTTGCGGCAGCCCTTCCTGGCCAGGTTGACGGCCGGCACGAGGATGAGCCCCACCGCCACGGGGCGTATGCCCCGGAAGATCTTGAGCACAGTGGGATTATCCTTGATTCCGCTGAACAGCATGGCTATCAGGAGGATGATCACAAAAGAAGGGAGAACCGCCCCGAGGCTTGCCGCAAGAGCCCCTTTGATGCCGCGGAGGCGATATCCGGAGTAGATGGCCATGTTCACGGCCAGGATGCCCGGCGCGCTCTGCGCGAGCACTATGATGTCTGGCATATCCTCTTCGGAGATCCAGTTTTTGCGGCGCATTTCAGCCTCTATCAGGGGAATCATTGCATAGCCGCCACCGATGGTAAAGGCGCCTATGCGTGCAAAGACGGCGAAGATACTCCACAACGAAACCCCGTTATTATTCATAGCTTACGAAAATAGTAAAAAAAATGCGAAAAAAGTTTGGAGGTATCAAAAAAGTGAGTATCTTTGCAGCCCGTTTCGGAAAAAGGCTTTTCTAAACGGATTTAGTTCCTTGAAAATATTGGAAGAACAAGTACAAGCAAAAGTACCGAGAACAAAAATAGATCGAGAGCGTCAATTTCTAAGGAAATTGTAAGAAAGAGCGTCTGGGGTCAAGCTGGAAACATAAAAAATATACAAAGAAG
>DGUE01000187.1 GCA_002393895.1 Bacteroidales bacterium UBA4318 | reverse complement strand
TAAAGGGATATGAGTTTGTAGAGGCATTCTACGAATGGGAGTCCAAATACTTCGTTTCAAATGGACTTGAGTGCAAGATTCTTGAGACTGATAAAGAGAATAAACACATCATATATCGCGTCTTCGGTAATAAGTCCGATACCTATTTCTTGATTTGCGAAAAGAACGGATTTGTCAGCAACTTTTCAATCTATACAACGGACAAATGGACCGAGCAACAAAAGGTTGATTTCCTGAAGAGTCTCTTATAACGCATCAACGAATCCGTTTAATACAAAATCTTAAAAAGATTCTTCTCCGCAATTCCACACCCTGTAAAGCCTGCCCGACCTGGTGGGCATTTTTTGTTCCGGAATATGCCGCTTTTCCGGAACAAACACTTCAAATTGAAACATTTGTTCCAGTTTAAGGCCTGTTTTCGGAACAAAACTCAATCGAAATCATTCCCCTGCCATGTCTCCACGCCTCCAGCCCAAATAGCTCCATGTTGGCGTTGCGGCTATATGTCTGACAATCAACCACTTACCCAAAACAGGTTGGCAAAATTTCCCGACCTGTTTCAGGAAAACATTGTATGTCAGCGTATTAGCCACAACGCTCCCACGTATACCTTTGTTGTTCAAGTGCTGCTGACGTCCTGAAAAGCCGGACGTCGACCGCATTATGGGCCCTTTTTGCTGTTAACGTCCTGAAAATTCGGCCGTCGACAGCACCACGGGTAACGTCAACACACATATCTTGTGGAAAGATGTTAGGTGCACGACTAAATTTTAAAACTAAAGCAAGAAAAAATGTATATTAGCGAGACGAAACGCACGAACAATTATAAACACATCAATATGAAGAAGTTACTACTAATTTCTGCAGCTGCTGCGATGCTGCTCGCCGGCTGCTGCAACGGGGGCAAGGCCTGCAAGGACAACGAAGCCGGGAAGGCCTGCGAGGCCGTTATCAACAACATTATGAACCGCAAGAGCGTGCGCAGCTTCACGGGCGACAAGCTCTCCGAGGAGCAGATCACGACTCTGCTGAAAGCGGCCATGGCTGCACCCAGCGCCATCAATATCCAGCCCTGGAGCTTTGTCGTAGTGGATGACGATGCCATCAAGCAGAAGGTGTGGGGCGACAACTGGCAGGCGGAGATGTTCCTGAAGTCCGGTGCCGTATTCGTTATCTGCGGGCAGACCAGTTCTATGCGCAAGCCCTCCGGCCAGCCGGATGCCGAACCTGTAAAATGGGAGAATCCTTTCTGGTATGAAGACTGCTCAGCCGCAGCAGAGAACCTGCTTCTCGCCGCCGAGGCAATGGGCCTGGGAGCCGTCTGGACTGCCGCCTATCCGGTAGAGGATAGAATGAAGCCATACATCGACGTCCTGGGCATTCCGGAAGGCACCCTCCCCCTCTGCGCCATTCCAGTCGGATATCCCGCAGGCGACGACCAGCCCAAAGACAAGTGGAACCCCGAAAAGATCCACCGCAATCGCTGGTAAGCGCTGTTTCTCAAGTAATTACGCCCTTCGCAGCAGATAGCAGCGGAGGGTATTTTTCATCAGCAGGGCGATGGTCATGGGGCCGACGCCTCCGGGGACGGGGGTGATCCAGCCTGCGACATCCACACATGAAGCGAAGTCGACGTCACCGCATAAACGGCCGTCCGGCAGGCGGTTGATGCCCACGTCTATCACTATCGCTCCCGGCTTTACCATATCGCCGGTAATCAGGGCGGGCCTTCCCACTGCCGCTACCAGCACATCGGCCTGACGGCAGACGGCGCCCAGGTCGGCGGTGCGTGAATGGGCAATGGTCACGGTGGCATTGCGGTCGAGCAAGAGCTTCGCCACCGGCTTGCCGACTATGTTGCTGCGGCCCACCACCACGGCGCTTTTGCCCTTAAGATCCACTCCGGTGCTGTCCAGAAGGCACATCACGCCGGCCGGAGTGCAGGGAACGATGCAGTCCTTGCCAAGCCAAAGACCTGCGACATTCGAAGGATGGAAGCCGTCCACATCCTTTTCGGGGCAGATGGCATCTATCACCTTCTCCTCATCAATATGCCCGGGCAGAGGCAACTGCACAAGTATACCGTCCACGGCGGCATCCTCATTCAAAGTGCGGATCTGCGCCAACAACTCCTCTTCTGAAACAGACGCAGGAAGCTCTATCAGGCGGGATTCCATTCCGGTGTATGCGGCAGCCTTAACCTTGTTGCGCACATACACCTGGCTGGCGGGGTTCTCCCCCACTATTATCACGCAGAGGCAGGGAACACGCCCGCCACGGGCTGCGATTCCGGCGACCTCGGCCTTAACTTCGTCTTTTACGGCCTGACTGATGGCCTTTCCGTCTATAATTCCCATAGTATCAGATTCCTTCGCTTTGCTCGGAATGACAGTCGAGCATAGAATGACAGTCGAGCGCGCAGTGCGCGATATCATTCCTGTAAAACAAATTCTCGCAGGCGATCTTTGCCACCTCGCGATAAACATTCGCACGGGCATCCGCCACATCGGCACCGGTGCCGACAACCATCAGCACGCGGCCGCCGGAAGTCACCAGGGTGCCATCCCTGAAGGCCGTGCCCATATGGTAGACCCTGCCCTCGACATCCTCCACCCCGGAGATGGGAAAGCCCTTTTCGTACTTGC
>DGUE01000175.1 GCA_002393895.1 Bacteroidales bacterium UBA4318 | reverse complement strand
GCGACACCAAGGTCAACAACATGCTCTTCGACAAAGACGGTAACGTACTCTGCGTCATCGACTTGGACACCATCATGCCAAGTTTCGTCTTCTCAGACTTCGGGGATTTCCTCCGCACTGCCGCCAACTTCGTGGCCGAAGATGATCCCGACACCTCCAAGGTCGGTTTCAACATGGAGATCTTCAAGGCCTTCAGCAAGGGCTACATCGAGTCCGCCAAGGTCTTCCTGACCCCTATCGAAAAAGATATGCTGCCCTTCGCAGCCTGCCTCTTCCCCTACATGCAGTGCGTCCGCTTCTTCGCAGACTACATCAACGGGGACACCTACTATAAGATCAAGTACGCCACCCACAACATGGACCGCACCCGCAACCAGTGGGCGCTGTTCAAGAGTGCACTCGCGAAGGTGCCTGAGATGAAGGCCTGGATAGAATCCTTATAGGGCCGCGTTCTCGTAGAGGATGCAGGCGTAGCAGATAGGACCCTGGTGCTTGAGCATCAGGGTTATTTTCCCATCCTTGGGAGTGAAAACCGTGCGGAAGGTGCATTTGCCCTTGATGAGGCTGACGAGTTTGCCGGAGCTCTCCTCGAAGGGTCCGTCCTGAAACTCCTCCACCTCTTCCACCGGCTTGCCGTACTGCTTGGTGAGCATGGCCTTGAGCCCGGAATAATCGTTCTCCAGCTTCACCCACGAGAGCCTCGGAGGGATCTCCGCGCGTATCGCGCAGACGGTGCTGTCGGAGCCCGGGATGATGTTCACCTCCACGTCGGAATAGCCGGCGAACTTGCCTATCACCAGCGGCACGCCGTCGTTGGTCTCTTCGTACTTGAAGCCCTTCTTTGCCAGGGAGGCGACCATTTCGTCGGTGCTGCCCTTGATTTCTACTTTATTGAAAGTCAGGGGTTTCTGGGCGTATGCCGAGGGGAGGAGGGCGATGGCGGCTGCCAGCGCGAGGAGGATTCTTTTCATATCAGTTTACGTTTGCCAATTCGAGGATGAGATTGTCCAGCACGGGCGCCAGGTCTGCCTGCCTGCCCACGTGGTTGTTTACCATTATGCTGAAGGCGATGGTCTTGCGGGCATCGCCGTCGGAGGGGAGGATGTATCCGCTGAAGCAGCGCACTCCGCCCATGCTTCCGCTTTTCATGTAGATGCGGTTCTTCACCGCCGCGGGGGCCTTCGGCAGACGCGTCTGCAGGGTGCCGTCCTTGCGGCCGGGGCGGGGCAAGGAGTTCAGATAATCTTTATAGGAAGATGTGCGGGCCATGCCGGTGAGGATGCGCACGAGGAATTCGGGAGATACGAAATTCTTCCGCGAGAGGCCGCTGCCGTCCGCGAAGCGCATGCCGGCGCTGGGGCCTGCCAGGCCGATGGGTGCGAGGGCCCGGTGGAGGGCAGCGGTGGCGGTGTCGTAGTCGTCGGATCCGTTATTTGCCTTGCCGATGGCCTTGAGGAGGGTTTCTGCGCAGAAGTTGTCGGATTGATGGTTGGTGATGGTGGCGATGTGGTTCAGCGTCGCGGATTGCGCCGTGCCCAGGATTACGAGGGAGTCGGGAATTGTGGCAGCGCAGGAGCTGTCGTTCGCGGAAGTTTTTTGAGCGAGCCCGTGCGTGGCGGTAGCGGAGCGAACGACTGACTCCTGCGATGCCGTCGCAATGCCGCTGACCGGCACGCCGCTCTGAATCAGCCAGCGGCGGAAATGCATCGCGGCAGCAAGCGGCCCATCGGGAATGCTGTCCCCCATCTTCCCGCGCCACGTCAGCCCGGACGGAACCACCCCATCCTTGCTGCGCTCATCTTCCGTACTCCAGTCCGTATGCCTGAGCTCGCCGCTGAAATAGCTGCCATCGCCGATGATATCTCCTTCAATCCGGCGTATTCCATTGTTTTCCAGCACCTTGCGCCATTTGCCGAAAGGGATGTCTTCTTTGGGGAGATAGGTAAACAGGTTGCCGATGAGAGGGTCTCCGCCGCCGATTATGTAGAGGTTGCCTACGAGGGTGGAGTCTTGGATGGCCCCGTCGGTGGCGATCTGGGTCTTGAATGTGTAGCCCCGGCCGAGTTTGAGGTAGGCCGCCGCCGTGGTGACCAGTTTCATGTTGCTGGCCGGCACCAGGCGCTTGCCCATGTTGAGTTGCGCGATGGTATCTCCCTGGAAATTGACCGCCAGGATGCCCCAGGTGCTGTGTTCCAGCGCCCCGCCCTTTGAATCCAAGGCATTCACGGTTTTCTGCACTGGCGTTGCGGAAATGCCGAGAACAAAAGTGATTAATATGAAGGCGAGCCGTTTCATCGGATACAAAGATAGCAAATTGCTGATTTTTATCTACCTTTGTTTGAATTATGAATAAGATACTACGAACGGCCACTTTGAGCCTCGCTCTTTGCGTGGGCATTTTATCGTGTTTCGGTCAAACAAATAAACCCGCGGCAAAAGACAACACCCAATGGGCGGTGGTGAACGTGAGCGATGCCTTCATGAGGGCGGAACCGCGCTACACCAGCGAATGTGTGAGCCAGACGCGCATGGGCACGCTTGTGCAGGTGCTGGAGCGCAAGGGCTACTGGGCCAGGATCAAGACACCCGAGCCCTACGAGGGATGGGTGAACGAACTGGCGCTGGCCCCGACCCGCGAACTCAGTCCGGCGGAGCAGAAGGAGACCAAACTCTACGGCGCCACCCTTGCTCCCATGACCCGCGAGCAGGCGGAAGAGTACCTGAAGGCCCCCAAGGCCATCTGCACGGAAGATTTCCCTATAACCGTTTTCGTAAAGGGCCCCAACGTCAAGCTCCTCCAGGGGAATATAGTGCGTCTGGACAAGGGCGGATTCGACCGTAAAAGCAAGATGACCGGCGTCATCCTCCCGGACGGAAGGAAAGGAAGCGTGATCAGCGCACAGATACGCCCGATGAAGGAGTGGGCCGCGTTCAAGGTGGATAAGCCCGATTCCATGCTGGTGAACAGCATCATCGCGAGCGCGAAACAGTTCACGGGCTGCCCCTATATGTGGGGAGGGATGTCCCCGGGGCACTTCGACTGCAGCGGCCTGACGGGATTCTGCTTCTACATGAACGGCATCCTGCTGCCGCGTGACGCCTCCCAGCAGGTCAAGTGCGGCATCGAGATCCCCGTCGACCAGATGCAGAAGGGAGATCTGGTGTTCTTTGGAGATACTTCCGTGGGCCACGTGGCCATCTGCATCGGCAACCGCAAGATCATCCACGCATCGCAGCTCGTGCGCATCAATTCCCTGGTGCCCGGCGAACCCGACTACTACGGCCGCAACATCCTTCACGTCCGCCGCATCATCGGCCACCTGGCCGAAGGCGAACTCCCCGCGGTCTACACCAAGGACAGTCCTGAGTACTTCAAATAGATTTGCATATGGATATCATCGGCAAAGCATTCAATCCTGCCGGCGGCTATGCGACGGCCGTCTGCGAAACCATCGACGGTTGTGTCCGGGGGCAGATAATCAAGGGCGACGGCCCGGATTCTCCCTCGCTGGTATTCAACAGGAAACTCCATCTCAACGACGACGGCATCTGGGGAAAGTGCATTCACAAGAACAGCGGCCGGCAGCTTGGCACCTGGCCGGAATCTCCCTATACACTAAAGGCAGACTACATAGCCCTTTCGGCCGAGTTCATGACCATCCGTCCGGAGATTTATGTCGCCAGGGACCTGCTCTGCAAAGACCATTTCAACCTGTATCTTGGCAAGGATGCCGTGCTGCTTTCCAGTGCGCCATACGAGCGGGAGATGGACTGGGAGAAGTTGAACGAGGCGATCCTCGGGGCCTTCCGCGTCATGTGCGGCGACCATCCCGAGGAGCATTGGGAGGATGCCGGCAAGTTGCTCCGCGATACGCTGGGTCCGGACAATGCATACGTGCTGATAGTGGATGCCGACGAGTGCCGGAAACGCCTGAACTGGAATACGCCCGAAGGCCCTGCCACGGATATCAGGCTCAAGATTTCCTGGAGCAAGAAGGGCTGGGCTCTGATGGACAATGAATGGAACGAACGCAGGGAGGAGACCGTCCAAGCCAGGACCGGGGCCCTGAACTACGAGGCCTTCATCGGCCTGTGCATCACCGAGATAAGCGATTCCGCCATCACCTTCCGCCGCGGCGAGGACAAACGGGTTTTGGAGCCCGGGAAATCCCTGATTTACAGTTACAACGACTCCTACGAAGACCACGAAGGGGTGGAACACAGAGACATAGATTATTCACTTATAATAACTTGGCTGGAATGAACCAACTACACCTCAAGTAGGAAGCCGTCCGTTTCAACAATACAGACCTGGGCGCCGCGCCCTTTTCTGTGTTTATTGATTATCTTTCAATAACAGGTTTACCTCTCTATCGAAGTCCGACACGATCTTTTGTGTCTTGTTGAAAGCCTCATATTCCTCTTCAGCTTTTCGCTGGGCATCTTCGTGGGAGATCTGACCTTTGTTGTGGTCTGGAAGTATCTGAAAGCGCCTGAAGGCCAGGAACTCATTTACGCTTGCCGCAAATTGCTCCATGGTGAAGGTGTTCTCGTTCTCAATTAGGTCTTCAATGTAGTCAAAGTACCCGGCAACGGCTCTTTCCAGCCTCTTGATATCCTTTTCTGCCAGATAGTTCTTTGCTACGTACACATCAGATTTGAGGATGCGTCCGTCAGGGGAATTTTTCCAGGTTGTCAGCCCCATATGCTCTTTGTTTCTGTCGGCACTATCATACACGATTTCGGCTGCCGTCTTTCCCGTAATAGCAAAATGGAATTTGTTTTGAATCATGGCATAGAAGTCCTTAGTGGTAGGAGCCGCCCGGTCATAATCAATGCTGCATTCGGCATAGATATCCGTAATCTGCTGCCAAATTCTTCGCTCGCTTGCCCGGATGGAACGGACACGCTCCAACAGTTCCCGGAAGTAGTCCTTGCCGAAGAGCGCTCCGCCATCCTTCATTCGTCGGTCGTCCAGCACGAAGCCCTTTTTGATATACTCCTTTAGAATTCCTGTTGCCCAGATGCGGAATGCGGTGGCACGGGCCGAGGAAACGCGGTAGCCGACGGCAATAATCATATCAAGATTATAATACGACACCATATCCGGGATTTGGCCTCTGAAGCCCCTCTGCACGACAGTTTCCATTTTGGAAACAGTCGCATCTGCTTTTAATTCTTCCGATTCGAAGATGTCCTTAATATGTTTACTGATATCTGGCACTTGAACGCCAAACAGATTCGCCATCGCCTTCTGGGTGGCCCAGATATTCTCATCCTTAAGGACCACATCGACTTTTATGTCTTCTGTTGGAGTGCTATATATGAGCAACTGAAAATCTTTCATGGCTTCATTGTTTTCTACAAAGATAATCCAATTGCTCTGCGATTGCAAGTCTGTTTTTATGCTTTTTCAACGATTTTGAATACAACAAAAGCGGCCCGGGGAGGGTCGCTTTTGCTGTTGAAAGGAAAGTGTTTTATTACTCTACGTCACGCACCAGACGGACGGACGCACCATAATAGCGGGACAACATGTTTGTCCCAGCTGTAGCGTTATCACCGAATTTGACATTGAGAGCCCGGTCGCTATAATCAGGAGACGAGCTTGATGACCAGTAGTAGCCAAAGCTTAACTGATGATCCGCAACAATGTTTCCCTCGCGAAGGCCTGTTGTAGGCAGGAACACACAGCCTTTCGCCGCCAGAGCACTCCACTGAGCAGAGGTGCATTTGGTGGATTCAGCGAAATAACCCTGGCCATTGATTGTGCTCCATGAGGTTGCCTCGCTTGCGAGGATAGTCACGCCGTCGGGAAAAAGAATCATGCCAGTTACCGAAGTAGCGTCCGTATTGATAGTGGCATAAACACGGCGGGCATTGTCGATACCGTTAACTGTAGCGCCACTTGTACGCAATCTTAAGATATAATCCCATTCGTCATTGGTAGGTGTACGCCAGCCGGAACCTATGTTGTTGCCCCAGTCTGATTTCACGGTTTCCCCTTTTACATTGCCATAATAATCAACAGCGCCTTCCCTATTGCTGATACCATACGCGTCTCCACCAGAAGCCCCTACCCAGCCGAACAGGTCAACCGTACCGTTGGCCGAAACCGTACCGTCACCGTCGATGCTGGTGTTAGCGGCGGCCTTGCCGATAACATCCCACTGATGCGCAGCAAAGGCCCATGTCCAGTGGGCACCGAGATCGGTTGTCGTAGCCTGCAGGTTGCCCGGAGAGAAGTACACCTTCTTGGTGTTGCTGACAGAGAACTTGCCGGACAAGGGAGTGAATTTGCTGAAGGGTATTTTGATGCCAGTGACTTTGGTTCCGTCGTTTCCTACAGCTGCAGTAGCTGTCTTTGTAAAACTGTAGGTTGTGGATGTGCTGTTATCTACAAGGTAAATTGTAACACTGTCATCCACGGATAAATTGTACGACATACCGCCAACGAAGGCTACTCCATCATTGTTAGCGATCCCTCCTATGCGACCGTAGTCCGATCCGGTACTATAATAACTGAGATAACAGGAGTACGGAGCAGTGGAGCCACTTTTCACATTAATCTGGGAGAAACTGTCAATCCAATTAGAATATAAAGTGTATCGCCCGGGGGAGAATGATATTCCGGTCACCACAATCTGAAGGTCTGAGCGGAATCTCCAAGTCGTAATACTTGCTGTGAGGGTGCCGCTTTCATAAGTATAAGAAACGGAACTGAAATCAGCTACGAGATACTGAATCTGGCCGGTGGTACTCTTGTTGTCTTTTCCAGGGAAAAAAATGCTCCACGCGGATTTCTCCCAACTGGGCTGTTCCATGCAACTATTGCTGGATTCCCAGAAGCCGCGCAGCGTTCCGCTTGCAGTCAGGCGTGCGGCTACTTCGGAACTGATTTCGGAAGCGGTCCATTTGGATCCGTCGTAGGTGAGGTCGAAATCTGGCGCATAAGAGCTTGCATCTTCAAGATACACATGAATCTTGTCTCCAGCTTCCCAGCCGGATTTCAAAGCCTTGGAATCCGGCCCGAAGGAGGCTACGTTAATGTTGACCTTAATGGGAGAATTATCGTTTTCGGTGGGGTTGATCTCATTTTTCGTGCAGGATGCAGCAGTAAGAAGAGCCACTGCGGCAAAGAGGAGAGAGTAAATCTTTTTCATAATTCTTGTCGTTTAAAGGTTTACCATTCAAGTTCAGTTTCGAAGTCATCGAAAGGATCGTCCACTGCAGTTAATTCTACACTTGCAGCAATGACTCCCTCTAACTTGAGTTCCATCACCTCTGTTTCCGGTGATAAATACAGTTCTTTTTGTCTCATAGGCTTATGTGTTTATGAATTATTGTGTACACGAAAAGGCGCGGCGCTCCTTGCGAAGCCCGCGCGAACAATTTGCTAAGTGATTGATTATAAGACGGTTATACCCCCCCCCTAGGCGTGGAGGGCGTAGCGGATGCAACTACATATGAAGTGAAGATGCCCAACTACTATCGCTTTAACCAAAAGCAAAGATAGGTTTTTCCACCCTAAAAAGCAAGGGTGATGAAGAAGTTCGCGGTTTTTCACATTATTTGCGTGGCGCCCAACTGTCTGATAATCAATAAAATGACGGGCATCCTCCCCCGGCTCTGGCAGGGGGAAGGATGTGCTCATCTGGCTGTAAATCAACGCCTTACCCGCCACGCGCGTCCAAAATACCCAACCACACGCATCCAAAATACCCAACCACGCGCCCGCAAAAGCCCAACCACGCGCCCGCAAAAGCCCCGCCACGCGCTCAAAATAGCCCCGCCACCGCCGGAAAAGGCCCGGCAGCCCCCTCCGCAAAGAATAGAAATGCATAATTCAAATTAATTCACTATCTTTGCACCGAATTAATTCAAACCAGTATGAATCTCAGAGACATTAAAAAGGACATCGACTACGTTCTCAGCGCCTTTATCGAAGACTGCACCGTTTGTGCTGCAGTGAACCCCAAGTCCGACGACAAGGTCATCGCCGACCTTATGGAGGATGCAATTGACCTCTACAACGAACTCCGCGACAAAGTGACCGTCAAGGTCGAGGGTTCCAAGAAGGCTTACTTCAACAATCTCCGCAAGGAGATCCTGGAGCGCACCGACGCCCTCTATACCCAACTGAGCGAAGCTGTTTCCAAGAAGGCCGAGGCCAAGGCTGAAGCCAAGGAGGAAAAGAAGCCCGCTGCCAAGAAAGCTCCCGCCAAGAAGGCAGAGCCCAAGGCTGAGGAGGCCCCCAAGGCAGAGAAGAAGCCCGCAGCAAAGAAGGCCGCTCCCAAGGCGGAGAAGCCTGCTGCAGAGAAGAAACCTGCCGCCAAGAAGGCTCCTGCAAAGAAAGCAGCCCCCAAGGCAGAATAGGCACAGCTTGTAAGCACTGGAAGCGTCGGAGGAGTCCGGCGCTTTTTTTTTGACGCAGAATTGCTTACCTTTGTAAGCTATGACAATACGGACACTGGCACTTTCTGCCGCATGCGCAATCCTTTGCGGCTGCAACATAGTAAACTCCCTCGTGCACGACGACCAGGTGGTCGCCAGGGTGGGCGGCGAGCGCCTCTATCTCTCCGAACTCAGGAGCTACATCCCAGCCGGCACGTCCCCGGAAGATTCCACGGCCATCGCCCTCCAGTACATCAATTCCTGGGCAACCGAGCACCTCTACCTCAAAACCGCGGAGGCCCGCCTCTCCAAAGAAGAGAAGAATGTGGACAAGGAACTCGAGGCCTACCGCCGTTCGCTTCTGCGCTACCGCTATGAGCAGCGCTACATAAACGACCGCCTCGATACCCTCATCACTCCCGCCCAGCTGGAAGAGTACTATAAGGCCCATGCGGCCTCCCTGGAGCTGGCCCGTCCCATACTCAAGGTGCGTTTCGTGGACCTCATGACGGATTCTCCCAACTACGAAGAAATCCTTGCCAAGCTTCCCTCCGAAGGCGGACAGGCCCTCAAAGACCTGGACAGCCTCACCTATGTGTCCGCCCCCCGCTACTTCGACAGCTCGAATCGCTGGATGGATGCCGCCGTGCTCGCCCGTGAGTTCGGAACAGACTGGAACACAATGATTTCCAAGCTTAAAGACAAGTATATCATCTTCAACTACGAAGACCGCGGAGAGACCCGTGCCGCCTACGTCTTTTCCATCCAGACCAAGGGTCAGGCGCCCATGGAATACTGCGAAAGTTCCATACGGGACAACATCCTCAGCGAGAGAAAACGCGAGCTGCTGAAGAATTTGGAACAAGACTTGCTAAAGAACGCGCAGGACAAGAAAGATTTTGTCATCTACAAGAATGAAGATTAAAAACACAATAGCATGCCTGGCCGCCCTCCTGTGCATCATCCCCGCAGGAGCCCAGCGCTACAAGGCCATCGACAAGAGCATTGCCGTGGTCGGCAATGAACTCATCACCGTATCCGACCTCGAAAACGAAATCCAGATGATGCGCGCCCAGGGGCAGTCTTCGGACCGCGCCACCCGCTGCCAGCTTCTGGAGAACATGATGCAGAGCAAGCTCTTCCTCATGCAGGCAAGGCTAGACTCGCTCACCGTGAACATGGACATGGTCGACGCCAGCCTCAATGAACAGATGGCCCGTGTGCGCACCGCCCTCGGCGGCGACGAGCAGACCGAGGCCTACTTCGGCAAAAGCCTCTACCAACTCCGCAAGGACTGGAAGCAGCAGTTCGAAGACAACAGCCTCATCCAGCAGGAGCAGAGCAGCATAGCCCAGGCTATCCCCGAAATCACCCCCTGGGACGTGAAGCAGTATCTGGACACCGCCGACGTGGACAAACTCCCCGTGGTGCCCATCAAATACAAGATGAGCCAGATATGCATCTATCCGGACAGGGAAAAGGCCAAGATGGAGTGCAAGCAGAGGCTCCTGGCGCTCCGCGAGCGCATCATGAACGGTGAGAAATTCACCACCCTGGCGCGCCTCTACTCCGAGGATCCGGGCAGTTCCCGCAAGGGCGGCGAGCTCGGAATGGCCTCCCGGGACATCTTCTGGCCTGCCTTCTCAGATGCGGCCATGTCCCTGAAACCGGGTTCCATCTCCCAGATCGTGGAGACTCCGGACGGCTTCCACATCATACAGGTTATCGAGAAGAAGGGGGACATGTTCAACGCCCGCCACATCCTTCTCAAACCCAAGTATACCGAGGAGGATCAGCAGAAGGCCTTCAAGCTGCTGGATTCCCTCAAGTCGGTGATAGTCAAGGGAGATGCCAAGTTCGAGACCATCGCGTTCTACCGCTCGGAAGACCCTGCCACCCGCACCAACGGAGGCCAGATGGCCGACCCTCAGACCGGCAGCGCCTATTTCGAGATAGACCAGATCAAGCCGGAAGATTACGCTGCGGTGAAAGACCTTCAGCCCGGGGAGATATCCGACCCTATCGCCTCCCGCGACAATGAAGGCCGGGACGGCAACCTGGTCTACAAGATTGTCCGCCTGGACAAGATCCTGCCCGCGCATACCGCCACCTTCGAGAACGACTACACGGAGCTTTTGAATGTGGTGCATGGCCTTAAGCAGACCGAGGCCATCGACAAGTTCATCGACACCAAGATAGCCGAGACCTACATCATTATCGATCCTATTTTCGCAGACTGCGACTTCTCCCGCGAAGGATGGAAGGAAAAGGTCAGAAAATAATTTCCCTTGCCCTGGCACTGTTGCTGTGCACAGGCCTGTCTGCCCAGGAAAAAACTGAGCAGAAAGACAGTCTGGTGCGCCTCATCAAGGCAAAGTCCCTGGAGCTCATAGAGAAATTCGGCGTCAACTACCGCAAGACCATCGACGCCACCTTCTTCCACAACAACACCTATTTCATCTGCGATACCGCCCTCTGGAATGTGGACACCCGCATCATCAACGCCTGGGGCAATGTGCGGGTGGTGCAGGAAGGCACCATCCTCACCTCCGACAAGATGGACTACCTCATCGACCAGGACCTCATCCAGGCCCGCGGCACCCTGGTCCAGATGGAAGACAAGGAGCACAACACCCTCCGCACCCACTATCTGGACTATAACACCAAGGATTCGCTGGCCTATTTCTCGCGGGGCGCCTCGATGAAGGACAAAGATGGCCAGATTATCGAGAGTTCAGACGGCTCCTACGATGCCAAGCTGGGGTATTTCCAGTTCCAGAACAATGTGAACATGTTCACGGATTCCATCTTCATCCGCAGCAGCCGCATCAACTACGAATCCCGCGTCAGCCGCGCCATCTTCCCCCAGAGGATAGATTTCTGGAAGGATGACAACATGCTTTCGGCCGACGGCGGATGGTATGAGCGCATGCAGGAGACCTTCTTTTTCAAAGGGGATGTGCATGCTATGAGCAAGGATCAGGAGGCATGGTGCGACACCCTCTACTTCTACCGCATCCCCAACAACGTGCTGATGCAGGGGCATGTGCAGGTGCAGGACACCACCCGCAACGCCTTCGCCCTTTCGAACGAGCTTTTCTACGAGGATTCCATACGCCAGGTGACCCTGCGCCGCGAGGCTGCGGTCGCGCTCCGCACGGAAGACAAGATAACGGCCGAGGATGGCACCCAGCGCACCAAGGTGGACACCATCTACATCGGCGGGGACCGGCTGGTCTACTACACCGTGCCCAAGTGCGACATCCCGGATTATGTGACCGAGGCCTCGAAGACCAGGCTGGACGAGATATTCAGCGACCCTGTGACGGAGTATCGCACAAAGGCTAAGAAGGCCGCCGAAGAAGCGGCCAAGAAGGCGGCTGAGGAGAATGCGGAGTCCAATCCGCTGCTGGCTGGCAAGCCCGGCCGTGGTGGCAAAGGTCGCGCCGGCAGTGCGTCCGGCCCCCTTTCCCCCTCCGATACCCTGGCCCCGCCTCCCCTCGACTCCCTCGCCAAAGCCCGCGCAGACTCCATCCACATCGCCGACTCTCTGGCCGCCCTGCCGCCGCCGGACACCTCCAGAGTGGGCTTTGCTGTGGCGGTCGGCGGAGTTAAAATCTTCCGCAAAGACATACAGGTGGCCTGCGACTCCATGCGCTTCAACGAGCTGGACAGCATCGCCCGCTTCTACATAGATCCCGTGGTCTGGAACGATGGCAACCGCCAGTACACTGCCGACAGCATAGGCGTGCTGGTGAATTCCGCGGGCATCGACCGGGCCAGCCTGATGAGCAACGCCTTCATAATCACCAAGGAGACCGAGACGCTCTTCGACCAGATACGGGCCACGGAGGTGATGGCCTACTTCGACACCACCACCGCCCTGCGCCGCTTCGATGCCCTGGGAGGCGCAAACGCCATCTTCTACCTTAAGGAGAAGGAGGACTTCGGCACCGTGAACAAGGTGGAATCCAAGATGTTGTCGGCCTACTTCCAGGGCGGCGAGCTGCAGACCATACACTACTTCGACTCGCCGAAGAACGATGCCTATCCGCTGGCCCAGTTCGGGGAGAGCGAGCGCCGGATGAAGGGCTTCAACTGGCAGCCGGACCTGCAGCCGAAGGGCAAGGAGGATATCACCGACCTGACGGTGAGGCTGTCCCAGCGCAAGCTGTATGATGCGAGGCCTAAGGCCGATTTCAAGCAGACGGAAATATATTTCCCGGGCTACATGAAGAAGGTGTATGCCGCCCTTGCCGCCGCGAAGAACAGGCCCAGGCGGGTTTCCCGGAGCGAGGCAGCCCCCGTTGCCCCGAACGA
>DGUE01000165.1 GCA_002393895.1 Bacteroidales bacterium UBA4318 | reverse complement strand
TCCCTTTTTGGGTTTGCAAAAATAGAGTTAATTTTTTAATAATCAAAATACTATCTGTGTTTTTTGTGCTTGGCACGGAGATTGACTATATTTGTGGCGGGGGACTGTTATGCCCCTTTACTGACATTTTGACAATTTATGAACGATAAAGAATATACATTCCCCGCGGGTGCCGAAGTGAGTATCATCCCTGTGATGCAGGGAGACGGATTGCAGAAGATAGATGAGTCCACCCTTCCGGACATCCTGCCCGTGCTGGCACTGCGCAACGCCGTGCTCTTCCCGGGCACAATCTTCCCTGTCACCATAGGCAGGGACAAGTCCATCAAACTTATAAAGGATGCGGAAGAGCGTGACATGTTCATCGCCTGCGTGCCACAGACCGATGTTACCGTGGAGGAGCCTTCGGAAGGAGACCTCTTCCAGTATGGCACCGTGGCCAAGATAATCAAGAGCCTGGAGATGCCGGATGGCACCCTGACGGCCATCCTGCAGGGTTTCAAGCGCCTTTCGCTGGATTCCATCATCAGCTACGAGCCCTATCTGAGCGGCCGCGTGCACTATCTGGACGACTATCTTCCAGAAGGGGACCGCACCTCTTTGAAGGCCATAGCCGATTCGCTCAAGGAGCAGGCCGGGCACATCATCCGCAACACTTCCTTGGCTTCGCGCGAGGCCATCACCGCCATACGCAACATCGACAACTTCCAGTTCCTGGTGAACTTCATTGCCACCACCGTGGAGGTGGACGACTTCTCCGACAAGATGGACCTCCTCCAGTACGACGACGTGAAGGTGCGTGCCATGAAGCTTCTCTCCATGCTGAACATGCAGTTGGAGCTCACCAAGATCAAGCAGGACATCAACCAGAAAGTGAAGTCCGAGATCGACCAGCAGCAGCGCGAATACTACCTGAACAGCCAGCTCCGCACCATTCAGGAGGAGCTCGGCATGGACGACGCCGAAGACCTGGACGCCCTCAAGGCCCGTGCCGAGAAGAAGGACTGGCCCAAGGAGATAGGGGAGACCTTCGAAAAGGAGCTCAACAAACTCTCCCGCTACAACACCAACTCCCCGGACTACAGCATCCAGTACAACTATCTGGAATTCATGCTGAATCTGCCCTGGAACGAGACCAGCGTTGATAATCTGGACCTCAAACATGCCCAGAAGGTGTTGGATGACGACCATTACGGCCTCGACACGGTGAAAGACCGCATCATAGAATACCTCGCGGTGCTCAAGTTGAAGGGGAACATGAAATCCCCCATACTCTGCCTCTACGGCCCTCCCGGAGTGGGTAAGACCAGTCTCGGAAAGAGCATAGCCAAGGCTCTGGGGCGCAAGTACGTGCGAATCTCCCTTGGCGGCATGCACGACGAGGCGGAGATCCGCGGTCACCGCAAGACCTACGTCGGAGCCCTGCCGGGCAGGATACTGAACGGCATTGCCCGTGCCGGCACCTCCAACCCTGTGATTGTGCTGGACGAGATAGACAAGCTTGCCTCCGATTTCAAGGGTGACCCTTCGTCCGCCCTGCTGGAAGCTCTTGATCCTGAGCAGAATACCACCTTCCACGATAATTACCTGGACCTCGACTACGACCTCTCCAAGGTGCTCTTCATCACCACCGCAAACAGCATCTCGCCGGTGCAGCCGGCCCTGCTGGATCGCATGGAGGTGATCAACGTTACCGGCTACCTGGCCGAGGAGAAGGTGCAGATAGCCAAGCACTTCCTGCTGCCCAAGCAGCTGGTGGAGCATGGCCTGAAGAAGGATCAGCTGAAGATAGATTCCGCGACCCTGCGTGAGATAATCGACCAGTACACCCACGAGTCGGGCGTGCGCGGCCTGGAGAAGCAGATTGCGAAGATCGCCCGAGTGACTGCCAAGAAGATAGCCCTTGAGCAGGAGCATCCGGATGCCATAAAGAAGGAGCATCTGAAAGAGTATCTGGGGCTGCCTACCGCCTTCCACGACCTGCAGAAGGGTAATGAAGGCCCCGGAATCGTCACCGGACTGGCCTGGACGCAGATGGGCGGGGAAATCCTCTTCATAGAGAGTTCCGTTTCCGGCGGCAAGGGCGTGCTCACCATGACCGGCAGCCTGGGAGACGTGATGAAAGAATCCGCCACCATCGCCTACCAATACATAAAGGCGCACCCCGAGCTTGCGGAGATGGATTCCAAGACCTTCGGCGAGAAGGATCTGCACGTGCATGTGCCTGAGGGTGCCGTGCCAAAGGACGGCCCTTCGGCCGGCATCACCATGGTCACTTCCATGATTTCCGCCCTCCGCGGCAAGGGAATCAGGAAGGGTGTGGCCATGACGGGAGAGATGACCCTGCGCGGACGCGTGCTGCCGGTCGGCGGCATCAAGGAGAAGATACTCGCCGCCAAGAGGGCCGGAGTGCATACCATACTGCTGTCCGAAGAGAACCGCAAGGACATCGAGGACATCAAGGAAATATATGTGAAGGGACTGACCTTCCACTACGTGAAGACCATACAGGACGTAATAGACTTCGTTTTCTGATGGATGTACGCATAGAAGAATCCTGGAAACGGGCCTTGCAGAGTGAGTTCGAGAAACCCTACTTTGCAGGGCTTGTCTCTTATCTGCATGAGCAGAAGGCCTCCGGGGCCACTATCTATCCCCCCGGAAGCGCCATCTTCCGTGCTTTCGAGCTCACTCCCGTCGACAAGGTGAAGGTGGTGATCCTTGGGCAGGACCCCTACCACAATCCGGGGCAGGCGATGGGCCTGTCGTTTTCGGTGCCCGCGGGGGTTCCCGCGCCGCCATCGCTCAAGAACGTGTTCAAGGAGATTGAAAGCGACCTTGGCATACGCATGAGCGGGAGCCCGGACCTTACGCCATGGGCAGAGCAGGGAGTGCTGCTGCTGAATGCCATCCTCACCGTGCGTGCCGGAGAGGCCGCATCCCACAGGGGAAAGGGGTGGGAGCTCTTTACGGATGCTGTAATAAAGTATATATCAGATAATTGCGATGGCGTGGTGTTCCTCCTCTGGGGAGGATTCGCCCGCAACAAGAGAGGGCTTATAGACACTTCCCGCCACTATGTGCTGGAAGCGGCCCATCCCAGCCCGCTGGCAGGTGGGGCTTTCTTCGGGTGCAGGCATTTCTCCCGCACCAACGAAATATTGTGCAACGAACATAAAACTCCAATAAATTGGCAACTATAGCATTGTTTCCGGGGTCCTTCGATCCGTTTACCGAAGGACACCTCAATATCCTCACGCGCGCGCTCACGATGTTCGATGAAGTCGTGGTGGCAATAGGTATCAACCAGGACAAGAGGGGATTCTTCTCCACAGAGCAGAAGATAGACATCGTCCGCCAGGCCACAGCAGGCATGAAGGGTGTGCGTATCGTGAATTACGACGGTCTCACCATAGATATCTGCCGCCAGCTGGGCATACACCACATCGTGCGCGGCGTGCGAAACATGCTGGATTTCGAGAATGAGCGAAGCATCGCGGATGCAAACCGCCGGCTTGCGCCCGATATCGAGACCATCATCATCCCTACCGCCCAGGAATTTGCGCACATTTCGTCTTCCGCGGTGAGGGATATCCTCCGCCACAACGGCGACACGAGCCTGTTCATGCCGGAAGGTGTCAAACTCCCCGAGGCCCGATGAAACGCCTGGCGCTCATAGTCTTCACGTTCTTCTGCGCTCTGGGCCTCCGTGCCCAGGAGCCTGCTGCTGGCCCGAACGCGCTGATGGACAGCCTGATGGTTAAATACATGCAGGCCATCCAGACAGAAAGTGTGGAGGTAAAGAAGGGGGAGTGCGACTTCCTGATTTCTTCGGTGAAGGATTCGCTCATGCGCCAGCATCTGGCCGTGAGCATCTTCAACTACTACCGGAACGCCCCGGTGATGGGCGACGAGGAAGTGGCTGTCTATCTTTACGATAAGTGGTTTGCGAGCAAGAAGGTCTACTTCCCGGGGGAATTCGAGGGGCTGGATGCGGAGATGTTCTGCAACATGAACCGGAATACCCTGCTGGGGATGGATGCACCCGTGCTTAAGGCCCGCAGGCCCTGCGGGGGCAGGGTGACTGTTCCTTCAAAGGGCGAGACATGCATACTCTGGTTCTACGACACTGCCTGCAGCAAGTGCCGCATGGAAGCAAAGGTGCTCCCAGGGGTGCTGGAAAAGGCTGTGGATTATCCCGTGACGCTGATTGCTTTTTATTCCGGGCAGTCGCGTAAAGACTGGCGTGAATTTCGCAGGACTTTCAAAGTGAAGAACCCGAACCTGAAGATCGTCCATTGCTGGGATCCTGCGGTGGGCAGTGATTATCTGCGCCTTTATGGCGTGATTTCCACTCCAAGGATGTATATGGTGGCGCCGGAGGGGAGTGTTATCGGCCGCAGGCTGGAGGTAGAATCGCTGCAGCAGTTGCTGCCTGTGGCGAAGGAGATTGAGAGCATGTTTGGGAATAAACAATAAATAATTGTTATAATTTTAGAAAAATATATTGTAATTCAATAAAATTATATATATTTGCAACAAATTAACCTTTCAATAGATGAAGAAGTTGTTTTTATTGGTCATTGCCGCAGTTAGTGCAATCACCCTGTCCGCACAGGACAACCCCATGCTTCGTCCGCTTCCCGGCGATCCTGCCGTCAAGGTAGGTAAGCTGGACAACGGTCTTACTTATTACATCCGTCACAACGAGCTTCCCGCCAAGCGCGTGGAGCTCTATCTTGCCACCAACGCAGGTGCTATCCTGGAAACCCCGGATCAGGACGGTCTGGCCCACTTCCTCGAGCACATGTGCTTCAACGGCACCGAGAACTTCCCCGGAAAGGGCATTCTCAACTGGCTGCAGAGCATTGGCGCCGAATTCGGCCGCAACATCAACGCATCCACCGGATTCGAAGAGACCCAGTACATGCTCAACAACATCCCCGTGGAGCGTGAAAGCGTGTTGGACAGCTGCCTGATGGTGCTGCGCGACTATGCACACTTCGTCACCAACGATCCCAAGGAAATCGATGCCGAGCGCGGAGTCATCCGCGAGGAGCGCCGCCAGCGCCGCAACGCCCAGTGGCGCACCCTGGAAGCATCCCTTCCTTATTACTTCGGCGACACCAAGTACTCCACCTGCACTCTCATCGGCCAGGAAGAGAACATCATGGGTTTCAAGCCCCAGAGCATCGTAAATTTCTATCATTCATGGTATTATCCCGGCAATCAGGCCGTGGTGGTCGTGGGTGATGTGGATGTCGACCGCACCGAGGCCAAGATCAAGGAAATTTTCAGCGTCATCCCCAAGAACGAGAATCCTCAGGAGAAACCTGCGATCCCGTTCCCTGCCAACAAGGAGCCCGTTATCGGCGTGATCACCGATCCTGAAACTTCCACCCCTTCCATAGAGATGGTTTGGAAGAGCGAGGCCGCTCCCGAGAGCATCAACAACACTATCGTAGGTGAGATGCAGGACTACATCAAGATGCTCATCAGCCAGATGATGGACGAGCGCTTCAACGACATCACCTCCAAGGCGGACGCCCCTTATCTCAATGGCGGCTTCTATGTCAGCAGCCTGATTTACGAGGCAATTGATGCCGTGATGGGAGATGTCACTCTGAAGGAAAACAACCTTCTCGGAGGATTCGAATCCTTCTACACCGAGCTCGAGCGCATGCGCCGCTTCGGCTTCCAGACCGGCGAGTTCGACCGTGCCAAGGCCAATATCCTTTCCATGCTCGAGACTGCCGCAGAGAAGGCTGACACCCGCAAAAACCCTCAGCTGGTGCGCCCTCTGCTCTCCAATTTCTTCGACAACAAGACCTACATGGATCCCAAGACCGAGCTTGAAATCGGCAAGCAGATCCTCGGCAGCCTTAACGTGATGGTGCTGAACCAGGTCGCCGCTCAGCTCCTTACCGAAGAGAACCTCGTGGTCATCTACAGCGGCCCTCAGAAGGATGGTATCGCAACTCCCACCAAGGAGCAGATCTCCGAAGTTCTTGCAAAGGTGAAGGCCGCTGATATCCAGCCTCTCAAGGGTGAGGAAGTCGCCAGCGAGTTCATCGATCCCGCAACCCTCAAGGGCTCACCCGTCAAGAAGACCGCCGAAGGCCCTTACAAGAGCACTGTCTGGACCCTCAAGAACGGCGTCAAGGTGTATGTACTCCCTACTGAATACCAGAAAGACCAGATTATCATGCGTCTCGCCCGTCAGGGTGGAACCAGCCTGATCCCTGTCGAGGATCTCGATTCTTTCGACGACAACATCATCGCCATGTTCAGGCGCAACTGCGGTATCGCTGGATTCTCCGGCACCCAGACCGCAAAGATGCTCTCCGGCAAGAACGTATCCGTGACCCCCATCCTGGACGAACTCTACAACGGACTGTCGGCATCCTCTACCAAGAAGGATCTCGAGACTGCATTCCAGCTTCTCTACCTGCAGTATGTGCAGCCTCGCTTCGACGAAGAGGAATATATGGTGGGTGTGAACCAGATTAAGGGAATCCTTCCCAACCTGGAGAATACTCCCGACTTCAAGATGTCCAAGGGCTATACCGAGACCCTCTACGGTGGCAATCCCCGCCGCAAGATGGTGGATATGCAGACTCTTGAGAATGCTTCCATCGCTACCGTCGAGAAGAACTACCGCAAGCTCTTTGCAGATGCTGCCGGTCTTGAGATGATCATCGTCGGCGATGTGGATCTTGCCACCGTCAAGCCGCTCGTGGAGAAATACATAGGCTCCATCCCCAAGGGCAAGAAGGCTCCCAAGTGGGTCGATCCCAAGGCCTCTCCCGTGAAGGGCATTGTGGAGAAGGTGGATCCTTGCAAGATGGAGACTCCCAAGAGCACCGTCCTGCTGAACTACCATGCTCCTCTTACCTACAGCCAGGAGGTCGAGGCCGCACTCGACGTGATGTCGTTCATCATGGATATGCGCTATGTGACTTCGCTCCGCGAGGAGATAGGCGGAACATATGGCGCACACACCCAGGGCTATCAGGACAAGTATCCTGAGGATCGTACCACCTTCATGGTCCAGTTCCAGTGCAAACCCGAGCTCTGCGACACCCTGCTGAAGGTTGCCAAGCACCAGCTTTCCGAATTCATCACCACCGGTCCTACGGCTGACGAATTCAACAATGCCGTGCTGAACCTCAAGAAGAACATTCCTGAGAGGAGGATTACCAACCAGTACTGGCTGCGTGAGATCCGCAACGTCCTCGAGGGATATGGCTACGAAGATGCCGAGTATGAGGCTGCAGTGAATGCCCTGACTCCTGAAAAGGTGCGAGCAGTTGCTGCATCCATCATCAACTCCGGCAACAAGGTCGAATACGTGATGGTGCCTGAGGAATAACTGCAGCGCCAGAAAGTAAAGGGGCCCGGCATTTCGCCGGACCCCTTTTCTTTTCCCCTGCGGCCCACCTCGCCCTTTGCCCGGCGCTGTGCGGCCCACCGCGGCCCTTCCCAGCCTCTGCCCGATTCCCACGGGCAGGATTTCGGCCACTTTTCTGCCCGCAACCGCCATTTTTAAATCCACCGGCAGAAAAAGCGCCCTATTCCTGCCCGCGGTAAAAAGAAAGACCTGCGTGACTTGGAAATGCGGAGTTTTTTCCCCTTCTTTGTAATAAATAGAATGCGTTATGCACGTGAGGAATGATTACTGGATGCGGGAGCGGGAGTGTGAACGCATCTTTGCGGCCGGGGGGCCTTACTACATGATTACGACAGAGCACCTGGACTGGTTGCTGTATAAAACCAGGGAAGAGTTCATTGTCGGGACCAACATCATTGCCATTTCTGCAGCAGAATCCGGTCTGGTAATTCTGGACGATATCCAGATGAACAATCACCACCACATTATGGGAGAAGGCTCGTTGTCTAGTGTTGATGCCTTTACTGATTGTTTCCGAGAAAGGATGCGCCGGTTTCAACTGTCTCTCGGCAATAAGTCATTGAAGGACTGGAAGATACGTGCCGACGAAACAACAGGACTGGGGCTTTTCAGGAAACGGATAGGGTATATCGACCGAAATGCCTATGTGGCACGTCTGGACAGCACTCCCACCGGTTATCCCTGGGGCTCCGGGAATCTGTTATTCAATGGGAATCTATGGCTGATGGCTGAAGGAGAACCATGGCATAGCCTGAGCATAGAGAAGCGCAGGAAGATATGTCGTTCCCATAATGTTGAAATGCCCAGAAGCATAAAGGTCCGGGATGGCATGATTCTGCGGAGCAGTTTTGTGAATTACAAGCGTACAGAGAGTTTCTTCAATAGCGCAAATCAATACTTTTCCATGCTGTCCCGTCAGGGAGAATCAGACATTGAAATAGCCAGGATTCTGGGAGAAAGTATCCAACTGCCGAATGAGGAAGTCTTCAAGATAGTTTCCAGCTGGTATCCTGATACAGGTATACGGGAAATGTCTACCGAGGATAGACTCAAAGCGGCTCAAATGATGAAACGTAAACTGGACAGTTCAAACAAGCAGATTTCGCAGGTCCTGAATCTTCGCATCGATGATGTCGACCGGATGTTCCCGCGGGCACGTTAATGCCCAAAAACCTGCCCGTGGTGGCGAAAACCAAAACTGCCGGCAGGAAATAGCCCAAAAACCTGCCCGTGGTGGCGAAAACCAAAACTGCCAGAAGGAAAGAGAGTGTGTGGAGGTGGCTAAAACAGGGTGGGGTGCGCCTTGTCCAGTTCCGAGAGGATGTGTTCCATGGTAATCTGACGGATTAGGGCACTGCGGGAGCGCACGCCGAACACCTTGCAATACTCGTTGATTGCAGTCACTTCTTTTTTATTGAAGAAAACGGATTTGCGGATGGTGCGCTTGAGAGCTGCGCGCTCTTTGTCCAGATAGCGGGGATCTACGCCAGATTTACTTTTTCGTGCCATAGCACAAATATAGTAATTATTTTTATATCAGACCTTTCTCCTTGGCCTTGGATACCAGTTCGGCGGTATTCGCGGCATCCAGTTTTATCATCAGTTTCTTTCGGTACCACTTTATGGTGGCAAGGCTCAGGCACACCTTGTCTGCTATCTGCGGGCTGGTCATGCCGGAGGCGATGAGGGGGAGGATCTGCTCCTCTCGCTCGGTCAGCAGACCTTCGGCGTCCTGATTCTCTTCCAGCGCCTCGTCAATTACGGCATCGGCCCCTTCCTTCTCTTTTCTCAGACGGTCCATCTTCCTTAGTATCAGCGAGATGGCCACAAGCAGCAGGATGACCAGCGCTCCGGACAGGGCCAGAGTTCTCCATAGTTTCTTCTGATCCTCCATGATGCGGTTAGTGAGGCCGAGGGTCTCTATCCTGGCCATGAACTCCTGATCCTCGTGGAGGGAGTAGTAGGAATCCGCCTTTTGTATGTATCTGAGGGCTTTCGCAGTTTTCCCTTTTGCCAGCCAGTATCCGCCCAAACCCTTGTAGGCAGATGCCAGTTGGAGGGAATCTCCCGATGCCTTGGCATAGCCGAGGGATTTCTCGTAGCATGCAAGAGCCTGGTCCATGTCGCCCTCTTCATACCAGGTTTCCCCGAGGTTGTACCACAGCACTGCATTGCTCTCGTTCCATCCGTATTTCTCGAAGATCTCCCCGGCTTTCATGTAGTATTCCATCGCCTTGGAAAGGGAATCCATCATGTTATAGCAGTTGCCCATCGCACCGTACAGCGATGCGTAACTGTCGTCAACATCGCTTTCGGGATATGGTTTATCCGAGGTGAAAGAATGCTCTCCTGCCGCCATCCTGTCCACCACAGCAAGCGACCTGTTGAAATACACCAGGGCGCTGTCGTAGCGGGCTTGCCCATAATGAATCAGTGCAATGCCGTTCAGCCCGTCACTCATCTTCGCAAGCCAGTTCCAGCGTATGGCCAGGTTGTAGCACTTGCGGGCGAACAGCGCGGAACGCTCCCCGTTGATGTTCCTGTAGCCGTACATTAACTCGTAATAGGCTTTTATGAGCCCAGAGCTTGTGCTTTCGTCTGCAGTGGCTTCACGCTCGGGAGTCCATCCGGCAACCACCCTCTCAAGCGAGTCGAGATTGTGTCCGCGGTGGTCTGTGTAGGCGGCCCCTTCCAGCAAAGGGAGGACTAAAACGCAGAGTGACAGAAGGATTCTTTTCATGAAAGCGAAGATAGCAAAAAGCTCCCAATATAGCTCTATACGGTTGAAAATCTATACTTTAGGATAGTAGTTTCTATACTTTAGAATGGTGTTTTTGGGAAATGTATTAGCGAACTTTGCAACATGATACATTTAAGCACCAAGGAACAAACGATTCTCCGTCTGATCTCGGATGGCAGGACCAGTGTCCAGATTGCAGAAAAACTATGTCTTAGTCTTCCCACCATCAAGTGGTACCGCAAACGCATCAAAGCCAAGTTCGATGCGGCCACCACAGTGGAGGTAGTCAGGAAAGCAATTGAACAAGGATTAATATAGTATTACCATGAAAAAAGTATTTCTTGCATTATTATGCTGTGCCGGCATCGTTGGCGCATGTGCATGTGCAGGCCTGGGAGACCTGCTGGAACTAATAAATAACATAGAAGATGAAGAGCAGATCGATGATGACGGGGAGGACGGGATATCTTCTGATATCACCATCGATGAGATGAACCAACAAGGCTATGCCATCAAGCTCTCTTACACCAATGTGGAAGGTTATTCCAGCGATAATGGCAGTCTGATTTATACCCGCAAGGGGAAGAAATACCGTTGGGATATGGTAACGCAGAGCAGTGTCTATGCCTATTACTACGACCGCGCAAGCGAGACCGGCTACCAGTATTACGATGAAGAGTGGGCAGAGTACGATTATTACCGTTGCCAGCAGACCGTCAACAACCTGTTCTCGGAATGGGTGAACGACTGCAGTTCTCTTCTCAAGAACTACGGATTCGAAAAAAGCGGCACTACCAAGATCCTTGATCTGCCCTGCGACGTGTGGACCGGCACCTATTCCAAGGGAGAGAAGGCCTTTGGTGCAGTTGCATACGGCGCCATGACAAAGGAAGGCGCAGAAGGTGAATTCTGTGTCTGGAACGGCCTGACGCTCCGCACCAAGGTTAACGGCAAAGTGCAGACTGAATGCACCGCGATCGTAGTAGGCGTCGACGACGATGCATTCAGCCAGACCGTAGATATCAGCTGGATAAAATAAAACAACATAAGTATGAAAGAACTTAAGAAAGGTGAGTACCTCGCACCTGAAGCCGGGGTGGTGGAAATGACAATCTGCGGAAACGTGTTGCTGAATGGCAGCATTACGGATTCTTCAGAGATCAGCGAAATCGGCTGGTAAGGAGGAAATGCTTATGAAAAAGTATTTGTTTTTAGCTGCGGCTCTCTTTACCGCATTGTTTGTCTCCTGCCAGCAGGAGCCCATGGAAGCTATAGATGATAATGCCATTAAGTCTACCCCCAAGGTTATCTATGCCTCTGTTGCCGACGATGACACCAAGGCCGGCATGGACCGTTACTATGACGATGGGACCGGCACCTACAAATACCGTCACCACTGGGAGAACGGCGATGTGATCTATATCTACGAAGGCACGAACGTCACGACTTATACGTGTACTAATGCTGCGGCCGGCGAATTCACGGAAGGGTCGACATCGACTATTCCGAACGGCTGGAGTTTTACGAACTGCCGTGCCGTTTATTCTACCGTGGGCCCTGTTTCTGTCACGGCGAACGACAAAGTCAGCATACTGAATACCGATGCTTATGGAGGGTATGTTTCCAGCTCCGACACGCCAGGATACGGCAATTTCATGGTGGCCTCCACGGACGACGGCATTCATTTCCGTTTTGTCAGTCAGGTGGGATGGGTGAAACTCCAGCTCAAGGGCACTAAGACGGTGAAGAGCATATCAATGAGCAAGTATGGTTCAGGAGAAGAGTATGAGGGGCGGTATGAGTACGATTTCTCTACGGACACTTACAGTTTCGATGAAAGCCAGGGCGAGTCTTTGACCCTTACCTTAGATTCCCCCATCGCGCTCGATCCCGA
>DGUE01000083.1 GCA_002393895.1 Bacteroidales bacterium UBA4318 | reverse complement strand
ATGAACTTTATGTTGGAATGCAGGACGGTTCCGGGGAAGTCCTTGGTAAACAGTAGGTTGCTGCCGGCGCCCATATGGAATACAGGCTGAGGCAGGGCCTTCAGGTCCAGGCTCTGCAACTCCTCCACGTTGTCGTACTCTATATACAACGCCGCCTTCACCTTCATCCGGAAGGTGTTCTGGTTCGACAGGTCGTAGTTCTCTATTCTTTTCATTCTATCAAAGTGTATCGTATGCCTTGATGGCTTCGGAAATGCGGGTTTCCACATCCTGGAGGCTATACAGCCCGTCGGCATTCGCCTTCAGTCCGCTTAGTTTAATCTTGACGGCGACAGGAGGCTGCTGATATGAGAGAACGGTATCGTTCCTCAGTTGGTCTGCAGATGCGTAAAGCATAAGGATGTCGGCATATCCCACGCCGTCGTAGCCAACAAAGGTCTCGAAAATGAGCTTGCAGCCGATGGGTGTGATCTTTTCAATGGAATTCGGTAGATCGGCGCGTTCCGCCTTCAGGGCCGCCAGAACGCTGCCCACGTTGGAATCGTGCCCGCAGAGGAAGGTGAAGACACGTTTCTTATTCTGAATCTCGTCGAGAATCACCTGAAGGAGGGGATGGGCCACGTTGACGGCCACGGAAGGTGCCGAGAAGAGGACCTCCTGATACCATTCCTTGATGGAGGTGAGGCTCACCCAGTCGTCGAATGTAAGCGTATGGCCGAATGCCGCTTTATTGAGGTCGGGCTCTTCATAATACTGCAGGGAGAGAGCATCCGAAACCGTGCAGGCCATCTTGAGCCCGCCGCTCATGGAAGGTTCTGCGTTGAGGGAGAAACTAACCGACGAGGGGAACTGGCTGAAGGATGACGTGTCCGGGTATGCCGGGGAGTTCTTGATGTCTATCACGTTTTCCATCAGCGCATATTCTTTTGCAATACCGGCATTGAGATCTCCGAATTTGCTCTGGATTTCGCTCTGTGCCTTGGCAATGAAGCCGTCAGATATCTTGGTAATCTGTGGATTGAACACCGGGTCCATCTTGTCGAACTGGACATTCATTTCAACCCTGGGGGATTTCCCGGGAAGAAGTGCGTTTGCAAAACTGTTGGCCGTAGCCTGGCAGCGCTGCTTGCCGTTGGCATAGAAGCGGAAAGCATAATTGTCGGGGGAGTATTTGGACAGGAAATCCTTCTTTGTCAGCCATTCTTTGAAAAAACCGCCCATAATGGTCTCCAGTCTTTCTCCCTTGGCCGTAAGCGTGCTGGGAGATCCTGTCCAGGCAAACCACTGATAATCGTTGTTCGTCAGCCGGGTAAGTACGGAACTCTTGCTCACGAGGGGAGAGCGGATGTTGTGCCGGCTCAGAACCACCATTTGGTCGAGGGTGTATTTCCCGTCAAAACCATCCGGTCTCGAAATCCACTCCGTATCAGGCTGTAGTTCCGGGATATTCTGTTCCGGCTGACAGGCAAATAATATAAGAACCGATAATCCAAGAATTAAAAACTTGGATAAGCTCATTTTTGTTTCCATTTTCTCCATAATTTCGTAACAAACGTCATTTTTTTCTGCCTTTGTTCCGAGAATCAGTCATTTTCGGGAACAAACTGCAAATCTGCAAAGAATTCCGGGCGGTGATAGTCCGGTTTTTCGGTGGCGATGGGCGCCCAGGTCACGAAGTGGGGTACGGTGAGGCCGTCGCCGCACTTGTAGAAGTTCGCCCGGGCCTGAAGGCCGCGAAGGCTGCACGGGGCGCCCTCGGCCGTTTGCCCGTTATCACCCAAGCCGTGCCACAACGCCTTCACCGGGATAAACACCTTCAGCGTCCAGGGCCCCTTGGCCTGCCTCTCGTCGAAGGGGACGAATCCGCAGGATGCATCGGCCTGCACCAGCTCATAAACGGAGGCCGGCGCTGGTTCGGGGTCGAAACGCCCGGTCCTCCACGAAACGCAGAGGTTCCCTATCGCATTCCACTCGAAATTGTAGTAGTGGGGATCATCGGCCGAAGGCTTGAAGAAGAACTCCACGCAGGAATCCTCGTAAACCTCGCCCCCGGGCATGCCCTGCTTGGCGCGTATGGTCTGCTCGTCCACGGTCCATTCCAGATGGATTCCGGCATCGTCGTATCCGATGCGGAACTCCACCGAGGGCTTGTAGGGCCATGCAGGCCAGTTGAGGCAGTCGAGCCGCTGCGGCTCCGATAATCCGCCGAAAGGAACCTTAAGCATCTGTCTTTACGGTTGAGGCCAGGCAGAGCTCGTCCATCTGCACCTGGTCGATGAGCGAAGGTGCATCTATCATCACGTCGCGGCCCTGGTTGTTCTTGGGGAAGGCGATGTAGTCGCGTATGGTCTCCTGCCCGCCGAAGAGGGCGCAGGTGCGGTCGAATCCGAACGCGAGGCCTCCGTGAGGCGGGGCGCCGAACTTGAAGGCGTTGATTATGAAGCCGAACTTGTAGTCGGCCTCTTCCTTGCCTATGCCGAGCACCTCGAACATGCGCTCCTGCACGGCCGCCTCGTGGATACGGATGGATCCGCCGCCGAGTTCGGTGCCGTTAAGCACGAAGTCGTAGGCATTTGCGCAGACGCGCTCGAGGTCTTCTTTCTTGTCGGAATAGAACCAGTCCAGGTGCTCCGGTTTGGGGGCGGTGAAGGGGTGATGCATTGCATAGAAGCGGCCGTCCTCCTCGCTCCATTCCAGCAGAGGGAAGTCCACGATCCAGAGGGGTGCGAACACGTGAGGATCGCGAAGCCCTAGACGGTTGCCCATCTCCACGCGCAGTACGCCGAGCTGGGTCTGGGTCTTGCGCTTCTCGCCACAGAGCACCAGCACCAGGTCGCCGACACCGGCACCCACGGCGGCTGCGATGCCGCGAAGATCCTCCTCGGAGAAGAACTTGTCTACGGAAGATTTCACCGTTCCGTCCGGGTTTAACTTGATGTAAACCAGGCCCTTGGCACCCACCTGCGGGCGCTTCACCCATTCGGTGAGCTCGTCTATCTG
>DGUE01000164.1:3370-8488 GCA_002393895.1 Bacteroidales bacterium UBA4318 | reverse complement strand
TGCATGTGCTGCTGGTCCTTGGGGTTGTTCTTGGACATGTCCGTCTCGAAGATGCCCGGCGTATAGTCCATGGGACCGCCCTGCAGGCGGGTGAAGGGGAAAATGGTGGTATGGCCGGGCTGGATGGTGCCGCGGAACTCCGTACCCATGGCGCTCTCGTTGCCAATCATATTGGGCCAGGTGCGGCACAGGCCGGTGGGACGCACCGCCTCATGGGCGTTCACCATAATATGATGTTTGGCCGCCTCCGTGACAGCATAGTGATAGTGGTTGATGGTGGGCTGGCTGTAGTGATAGTCTCCGTAAGGAATGATTTTGCCCACGTAACCGCTCTTGACGGCGTTGTAGCCGTATTGGTTCATGAGCTTGTAGGCCTTCTCCATCCAACGCTCGTAATTAAGGGTGGAAGAGGATGTTTCGTGGTGCATGATAAGGCGGATGCCCTTCTCGTGGGCATATTTGTTCAGGGCCGGGAGGTCAAAGTCCGGGTAAGGAGTGATGAAATCGAAGACAAAGTCTTTCTGGTGACCGTACCAGTCTTCCCAGCCTTCGTTCCAGCCCTCGATGAGGATGCCGTCAAAGCCGTTTTGGGCCGCAAAGTCAATGTAGCGGCGCACGTTCTCATTGTTGGCACCGTGGCGGCCGTGGGGCTTGGAATGCTTGTAATCCGTCACGCCCAGTTGCACGGAAGGATACTCGTCCGTATAGCTCCACTCGCTCTTGCCGGTAATCATTTCCCACCACACGCCCATGTACTTGACGGGGTGAATCCAGGAAACGTCCTCCAAGGCGCAAGGGTCGTTCAGGTTCAGAATCAGGCGGGAGGCCAGCACGTCCGTGGCGCTCTCGCATACCATGACGCTGCGCCAAGGCGTCTTGCAAGGGGCCTGCATGCGGCCTTTGACACCCTCGGCATCCGGGGTGAGGTGGGTGGTAAACACGAAGTTCTTATCATCCAGGTCCAGGTTGGTGGTGGGATAATTGAGCACCGCCGCTTCATGGATGTTGATATAGAGCCCCTCGGCCGATTTCATCTGCAAGGCCGTCTGGACGCCGGTAGGAGAAAAGGGCGTAAAGGGCCAGCCGCCCCGCTTGTGGGGAGCGTCCGACAGGGCCCGAATCTCGGAGAGCTTGGATTCCGTGGGATTGAACTCCTGGGTGGAGTAGTCTCCGGGAATCCACCAGGCGGTGTGGTCTCCCGTCATGGCAAACTCCGTGAGCTCTTCCTTGATATTGAAATAGGTAAGCTTGTTCTCCAGCGGGAACTCATAACGGAAGCCCAGGCCGTCGTCATATACGCGGAAACGGATGTTCATGTTTACGCCGTCTTCCCGTCCCAGGCACAGCAGCAGTTCGTTGTAGTGGTTCCGGATGCTGGCTTCCTCTCCCCAGACGGGCTCCCAGGTCTCGTCCAAGCTGTCAAGCGCTACGGACTTGACGGAGAATCCCTCCTTCAAGTTGCTGCCGTCCATGAGGTCGAAACCCAGGCGGGAGGGAAGCACCACGGCCTGTTCTCCCCGGGAGAGGGTATAAACCGGAGTGCCTTCCGGCGTAAGGCCGGCCGTAAGTTCCAGCACGCCGCCGGGGCTCTGGACTTTCTGAATCTCTTTGAACGTGAGCTGTGTTTTTTCTGCGCAGGAAACTGCCAGAAGGGGAAGGACGGCCGCTATGGCCAGCATAAACTTCTTCATAATTTTGGGTTATCCGTTTATTGGCATAAAAATACAAAGTTTCTGGCTCATTTCCAAACCGCACCCCTTGACAACTAACCGCCTCACTATCAGCGTATTATGATACATTTCTCGTTCGTTTTTTGAACGAGAAATAGTATACAAAGTAATGAGTATCAACTACTTAACTGTCAAGGGTGTTGCCGCTGGCGGACGGCCTCAAAAAGAAGAATGGCGGCCGATACGGATACGTTCAGGCTGTCCAGGCGTCCCAGCATGGGAATGCGGATATGGGCCGATGCCGCCTTCCGCCACTGCCCCGTAAGGCCAGTGGCCTCGGTGCCCATCACCAAAGCCGTGCCCCGACGCATATCTACGTCATAATAAAGGGAAGAGTCCTGCAGCTGCGCCGTCAGAATCTGGATGCCAAGCTTCTGCAGGAAGGCAATGGCATCGGCCGATGAACAGGCCACCGTGGGAACGGTAAACACGGCGCCGATGGAAGCCCGGATGAGGTTGGGGTTGTAGAGGTCTGTGAGCGGGTCGCAGATTATCACGGCATCGGCCCCGGCGGCATCGGCGCTGCGAAGAACGGCGCCAAGGTTTCCCGGTTTTTCTACCCCTTCCAGCACCATCACCAGCGGATTCTCCTTCAGGGCCAGATCGTCCAGTGTCGGATACTTCGCCTTGACCTCGGCGATTATTCCCTCCGTACTCCCCCGGTACGCTACTTTGGAATATAGTTCCTTTGATACATGGAAAGTAGAGATTCCTTCGCTTCGCTCGGAATGACAGTTATACAACTCCGGGCAAATGAACAAAGATTCTACTTCAAAGCCGGCGGCGAGGCAATGCTCCAACTCGCGGCGGCCTTCGACCACAAAAACCCCTTCCGAACGGCGCAGACGGGACTTCTCCTGAAGGGCAAGGAGGCGCTTCAGCTTGGGATTCTGGGCAGATGTGATCAGTTCCGGGGTCATTCGTATTCGATTACGGCCTTGACCAGTTTATAGCGGCTGACCATACCCGTTTCGCTGGTTTCGTGGGAACGGGTGCGGGAATTATATGCAAGATATCTTTCGCCATTGATGAAGACAAACCCCGGGCTGGCGAGCACCCAGTGCTCGTCGGCCTCCACCCAGCGGTTAAGCTCGCAGGGGAACTCACGGATGAAGGGACCGTCTGTCAGATAACAGCGGAAAAAGCAGGCATCGGTGGTGCCGCCGTGGGTATTATAATATGTAGGGAACAGCAGGTCGTAACGCTTGTCCACCTTGCATGCTGCGTTATTATAGAGGAAATCTCCCGCCAGAATCTCGGTATCGCTCAACTGCTCTCCCCTCTTGTTGAATTCCGCCACGGTCATACGGCGGTTCTTGTAGTGCTCCTGGGTTATCCTGGAATAGAGTTTCCAGCGGTTGCCGCGAGTGACCATCACATTCTGGGTGTCGTGGATCTTGTCGTAGAGCATCTTACGGTCGGTGAACTCGATTCCGTCCTTCGACTTCCATAAGAACACACCGCGCTCCCAGCTCTTTTCGCCTATCCACTGGCAGCCGACCATGCGGTAGGGGTATTCCTTGTCCTTCACCATGAACACCGACTGCTCGATTACCATATCCATCACCTTGCACTTCAACTCGTAGTGGAAGCCGTCGGTGGATTCTGCAAGATAGAGGTTCTGGTTCCTCTCGTTCTCGGCCACCCCGTCGATGGGATTGCCGGAGAAATACATCCTGTAGGTACCGTCCGGCAACTGAATAATATTGTAGTAGTTGATTAGTTCCATCCCGAAATCCGCATTCGTAGCGAACTCAATCGGGGCTTCGGGGAAACTGACGCCGATTATGGTCTTGCGCCCGCAGCCCAGAAAGGCCACGGAGAGCAGGCAAAGCAGCAATATCTTTCTCATATGAGGGGGATGTTGTTTTCGGAGCAGGAGGCGATCATCTCTGCGGGCCAGACGGAAGCCTGGATCTCGCCGATGTGTGCCTTGCGCAGGAAGAACATGCAGAGGCGGCTCTGTCCGATGCCGCCGCCGATGCTCTGGGGCAGACGCCCGGAAAGCAGTTCCTGATGGAAGTAGAGCTCAGCCTTCTTCTCTTCCCCGGCGATGGAGAGCTGGCGCAGAAGTGCGGCGCGATCCACCCGGATGCCCATGGAGGACAGCTCGAAGCTATGCCCGAGCACAGGATTCCAGACCAGAATATCCCCGTTCAGGCCGGGCAGCATCTCCCCTTCCCACTGGGCGGGAGTGCTCCAGTCGTCGTAGTCGGCAGAACGCCCGTCGTGCCTGAGTCCGTCGCCGAGGGCGCAGCCGATTCCGGCCACGAACACCGCACCGAACTCCTTGCAGATGGCATCCTCCCTCTCCCTCGGGCTCATATCCGGATACATCCTCCGCAGCTGCTCTGCATGGATGAAGTGGATCTCCTCGGGCAGGCAGGGGGTGATTACGGGGTATTTCTCGCACACCATGAACTCGGTGCGGACGATGGCAGACCAGATGCGGCGGACTACATCTTTCAGATACTCCGGATTCCTTTCTCCCGGCAGCATAACGCGCTCCCAGTCCCACTGGTCTACGTAGAGAGAGTGGACGTTATCCAGTTCCTCATCCGCACGTATGGCGTTCATATCGGTGTAGATGCCATAGCCGGGCTCGATGCCGTACTCCGCCAGGGTGAGGCGTTTCCACTTGGCCAGCGAATGCACTATCTCGCACACCTGCCCCTCCATATCTTTAACAGGGAAGCTCACCGCACGCTCGACGCCGTTAAGGTCGTCGTTGATGCCGGTGCCTCTGCGCACGAAAAGGGGCGCGGTCACACGGCGCAGGCGCAGCTCGGAGGCCAGGTTCATCTGGAAGAAGTCCTTGATCTCCTTGATGGCGCCCTCCGTCTGCCGCGGGTTCAGCAGGGGGGAATAGTTATTCGGTATCTGCAGTTTCATAGATTCCTTCGCTTCGCTCGGAATGACAAGTTTATTCTTCCGTTTTACTGTCCTTCAAAATTTTTTCGGGCTTCATCTGAGGGAAGAAGAGCACGTCCTGGATGGCGGTCTGGCCGGTCATGAACATTGTGAGGCGGTCGATACCCATTCCGAGGCCGGAGGTGGGAGGCATGCCATATTCGAGGGCGCGCACGAAGTCGAAGTCGATGAACATCGCCTCGTCGTCGCCTTTGCTCTTGAGGCGGGCCTGCTCCTCGAAGCGCTCCAGCTGGTCGATAGGGTCGTTCAGCTCGGAATATGCGTTAGCAAGCTCCTTGCCGCAGACGAAGAGTTCGAACCTCTCGGTGAGGGCGGGATTGCTGCGATGGCGCTTGGTAAGAGGACTCATCTCCACGGGATAATCGATGATGAAGGTGGGCTGGATGAGGTTCTTCTCGGCGAACTCTCCGAAAATTGCATCGATCAGCTTGCCCTTGCCCATGGAGGGCTCGACCTC
>DGUE01000164.1:3041-3247 GCA_002393895.1 Bacteroidales bacterium UBA4318 | reverse complement strand
TCCACTCCGGCGTATTCCTTGATGGCATCGAGGATTGGCAGGCGGCGGTACTCTCCGCCGAAGTCCACCTCGTTCTCTCCTATCTTCACCTTGGTGGTACCGTTCACGGCCATCGAGACCTTCGCGAGCATCTTCTCCACGAACTCCATCATCCAGATGTAGTCCTTGTAGGCCACGTAGATCTCCATGCAGGTGAACTCGGGGTT
>DGUE01000164.1:0-2975 GCA_002393895.1 Bacteroidales bacterium UBA4318 | reverse complement strand
TTGTCCATACCCTCGTTGCGGAAGTCCTTCGCGAACTCATACACTCCGTTGAAGCCGCCCACGATGAGGCGTTTGAGGTAGAGTTCGTTGGCTATACGCAGATACAGGGGGATGTCCAGGGCGTTATGATGCGTGATGAAGGGGCGTGCGGTAGCGCCTCCGGGGATGCTCTGGAGGATGGGGGTCTCCACCTCGAGGCAGCCGGCGGCATTGAAGTACTCACGCATGGTGGCCACGATCTTGGCGCGCTTGATGAAGGTGTCTTTCACCTGCGGATTGACGATAAGGTCTACATAGCGCTGGCGGTAGCGCATTTCAGGGTCGGTGAATGCATCGTGCACCACGCCGTCCACTTCCTTCACGATAGGGAGCACGCGGAGGCTCTTGCTGAGCACCGTGAGTTCCTTGACGTGGATGCTGAGCTGGCCGGTCTGGGTGATGAAGGCGTATCCCTTGATGCCGATTATATCGCCTATGTCGAGGAGCTTCTTCCACACGGTGTTGTACATGGTCTTGTCTTCGCCGGGGCAGATTTCGTCCCGCTTGACGTAGATCTGGATGCGGCCGCTCTCGTCCTGAAGTTCGCCGAACGACGCCGCGCCCATTATGCGGCGGCTCATGATGCGGCCTGCGAGGCACACGTCCGCGAAGTTACCCTTCTCGGGATCGAAGTTCTCGCTTATGTTTTTGGTGGTATCGTTTACCGGATATAATGCTGCCGGATAAGGCTCTATGCCAAGTTCACGTAATTTAGCAAGGGACTCCCTGCGTATCAGTTCCTGTTCGCTGTACTCGATGTTTGCCATTATATAAAAATTTGTCCGCAAATTTAAGAAATCTGCGGACAAATAACAAGTTGACTGTATTCCCTAGAAGCTAACGCGCAGCGACATCCCGGCGGTGGGGGTCAGGGATGAGCCGGCCGGAGTGGCGGGAGAAGGAGTGAAGGAGAAGTACGGCTCCAGGCCGACGTTCACAGAAGCGTGCCTTCCGTACATGTCCTGATAATACATGTTCTTAACCTTGGCAATCTTTCCTGCATCGATGCAGGCCCAGATGCTGGTTGCCAGCGTACCGGCCAGACCAACGAGAACCCCGGTAATATGCTTCCCGGCAGCGTCCCTGTCGGAGAAACCAGTCACTGTGCCATTCTCATCATAGACAAGATACGGCTTGAGACCATCCCAGGAATCACGGATAATCGAGGTGCAAACTGCCTCCGCTCCGACGAAAATGAATCCACGACCCACTTCGCCCATCATAATATGGCCGAGGCCGGGGGTAAAGAAGGAGAAGAACTTGGTCCAGCCAACACGATAGGGATCGATTGCCTGCTGCACATACTCTTTGGTATCGTACATCCCCTTAAGATCTTTGTACTTCATCCCGGGAGCCACCTGAGCATTTGCCGACGCCATTGTAACCAGCGCCACCACTACAGCTATCAGAATCTTTTTCATAGTATGAACAATTATTCTGCAAATATAGCAATTTTTATAGTTCTATCGGCTTGTACTTGGGCACAAGGCTCTTCATTATGCTCCAGGCAAGCAGGTATGCAATGCCGCAGAAGCAGAACATGATGAGGCGGGCGGTGGCTCCACTGGGGTAGCATTTTCTACCTGGGGAGTTTCTTGAGGAGTTTTTCAAGCTGGGATGCAAGAGCTTCACTCTTCATCGGGTTCTTTTCCTCCGGGTTGACCCTGTTGTAGTACAACACCTTGTCTGTCTGCGTATCAATCAGCATGGCATAGACGCTGGAACCGTAAGCCCACCCGGGTGTTGCGTAGAAACTCATGCCGACTGCCGATCCGCTTATAGCGCCGCCTACGGCAGCACCGACAAGACCTCCGGCTATACCTACAATCAGCGTTTTGGCAACCTCGCTTTTATAAAGGGCCTTGTCTTTGACAAATCCCTCGGAGAAGATGATGAGGCCGTATCTGGCTCCATTCTTTTCAAGCAACTTGTCAACGGGACCGTCCGAATTCAGATTACCCACTTCCTTGGGATTGATTGCAGGGAGGAAGGATATTTCTTCATCGAGATCCTTCTGGTTGGGCAGGCCCACCACGTTCAGGGTATCTTTGATAGGAAGCCCCATTCCATAAAGGAGTCCTGTCAGAATCTTCTGCTGCTGGGCAGACTGCTCCTCGTCGAAGGATTCACCTTCTTTGTCGATATAAAAAACGCGGCTGTACGGCAGGATCAACGTGATGTCGTCAACAGAAACGGCATCTTCCGACACATAATGGAATGTCGAGCAGGACGCTGAAAGCAACACGGTCGCTATTAAAACGAATCGTTTCATATCAGAATAGGATCCCGGCACCTATGCCCAGAAAATTACGCGTCATCTTGGTCGTGGAGTCTTCCATGCGGGTCACCAACCCTCTGTCCCATGAGAGTTGCAGTAAATACTTTTGGGCAAGCACTACCCCGAAATTGAAGCCGAACATTATATCGAACCTCTTGTAATCGGCACTCTTGTACACATCTACACTCACATTTCCTCCGCCGGCAGGAGAAACTGTCGACATCAGTCCGTAAGAAATACGGGGGCCAAGCCCGGCAAACAATTCCGCATTTCCAAGTTTGCCTACAGCGCGGAAATCAAGAGGGATAGTCAAATATGCTTCCTTGTCTATTTCGGAATCATCCTTGTAAACACCGTATGAGGCCATGACGCCGCCACGAAGCGTTACATCCTGGAACAAATCAGCCAGTTTGGTTGTAAGGGACACGTATGCACCTTTATATGGCGTCTGTGCGTTCACTGCAGTTCCGCTTTGATTCTGCTGATAGAATAATTGGGAGATGCCGTAGCCGAAACCAAGTTCCTTCTGAGCAAAGGCCGAGAATGAGAACAATGCCAGGAAGATAAAGATTACCAGTTTCTTCATGTCGATTAGAATCATGTTTGACAACCGTTAGACCTCTATAGGCTTGTACTTGGGCACGAGGCTCTTCATGAT
>DGUE01000146.1 GCA_002393895.1 Bacteroidales bacterium UBA4318 | reverse complement strand
TTCCTGGGCGTGTCGAACAAGCTGTCCACCGCATCCGGCATGAGCCTGGCGGTGTGCTTCGTGATAACCCTGGCAACTGTGGTCACGTATCTCATCAACCAGTATCTGCTGGTGCCCTTCGGGCTCACTTTCCTGCAGACCATCGCCTTCATCCTCGTGATCGCGGCGCTGGTGCAGATGGTGGAGATTGTGCTCAAGAAGGTTTCCCCTTCGCTCTATCAGGCCCTCGGCATCTTCCTTCCCCTCATCACCACCAACTGCGCCGTGCTCGGCGTGGCCATCAACGTGGTTACCAAGGAGTTCACCTTCGGGGGAGAGGCCCACATGCTGGGGCTGGGAGAAGCCACCGTCTATGCCTTTGCCACATCGCTCGGCTACGGCCTTGCCATGGTGCTCTTCGCGGGCATACGCGAGCATCTGGCCATGAACGAGGTTCCCAAGGCCTTCAAGGGCCTGCCTATCGCTCTGATTTCCGTGGGAATCATGGCTCTGGCATTTCTTGGATTTTCAGGAATAGTTTAATATATTTGTCTAACTAAAACCTTTATGTTTATGAAAAAGATTTTGACTGTTATCGTTGCAGTGTTCGCATTCGTAGCACTTGCAAGCGCACAGCCTCGTGCACTCGGTGTTCGCGTTGGTTGGGGCGGTGAAGTTTCCTATCAGCACACCATGGGTGGCGAGAACTTCCTCGAAGTTGACGCAGGTTGGGGTGCCAATGCCGTCAGCGTTGGCGCTGCCTACGACTTCCAGATTGCTCCCGTAGGTCCTTTCGGATTCTATGCAGGTCCTGCTGCACACATGTGGCTCGGTGGTGGCGAGGATGCAAACTTCGTTCTCGGCGTTGGCGCACAGGTGGGTCTCGAGTATATCTGCAACTCGATTCCTCTCGGATTCTCACTCGACTGGAAGCCTATCTTCACCCTGGTCCCCGGCACCGGCTTCGGCTGGCAGAGCTTCGGCCTCGGCATCCGCTACATGTTCTAGCAGAGAAAGCGGTTGAACTGATTCAATTACAGTACGCAAAGGGTTTTGCGTACTGTATTTTTTTGTAACTTTACCTCCGTAAAACAATAACCCTTCATAATGTTCAAGATTCTTGAAAAGAAGATGCTGAACCCTACCATCTGCAAGATGGTGGTGGAAGCTCCGCGCATCGCCAAGGCCGCCCTTCCCGGGCAGTTCCTGATTGTGCGCGCAGATGAGCCCGGGGAGCGAATTCCCCTTACCATCAGTGATTACGACCGCGAAAAGGGCACCGTTACCATCGTTATCCAGCCCATCGGCGCTTCTACGCGCAGCATGGTGAACGATTTCGAGGCAGGGGACAGCTTCGCCGATGTGGCAGGCCCTCTGGGAAATCCCTCCGAATTCGTGAAGATGAGCCCCGACGAGCTTGCAAAGCAGAAGGTTGTCTTCATCGCCGGAGGCCTCGGCACCGCGCCTGTGTATCCCCAGGCCAAGTGGCTGCATGAGCATGGAGTGAGCGTAGATGTGATCATCGGCGCCCGCACCAAGGACCTGCTGATCTACGAAGATGAGTTCAAGCCTGTGGTGGACAACCTCTACATGTGCACCGACGATGGTTCATACGGCTTCAAGGGAGTGGGCACCGCCCGTCTCGAGGCCCTGGTGGCCGAGGGCAAGACCTACACCCAGGCGGTGGCTATCGGTCCCATGATCATGATGAAGTTCTCGGTTCTCACCTGCAAGAAGCTGAACATTCCCATCTGGGTCAGCATGAACACCCTGATGGTGGACGGCACCGGCATGTGCGGCGCCTGCCGCCTCAGCGTTGGCGGAGTCACCAAGTTCGCTTGCGTGGATGGCCCTGAGTTCGATGGTTATCTTGTTGATTTTGACGAAGCTATGAGGCGTTCAGCCCAGTATAAGGCCGAGGAGGGCCTCGCAAATGGCAAATAGAATTCCCCGTGTTCCTGTGCGTGAGCAGGATCCCAAAGTGCGTGCACACAACTTCGAAGAGGTGTGCTATGGCTATAACAAAGAAGAGGCGATGCTGGAGGCTTCCCGCTGCCTGCATTGCAAGAATCCCCGCTGCGTACAGGCCTGCCCTGTGGGCGTGAAGATTCCCGATTTTATCGAGCTTGTGGCTGCCGGAGATTTTGCCGGTGCTGCCGCCAAGATTGCGGAAGATTCTTCGCTTCCTGCAGTTTGCGGCCGTGTGTGCCCCCAGGAGACCCAGTGCGAGGGTAGCTGCGTTCTCGGCGTCAAGTTCGAGCCGGTTTCTATCGGCAAGTTGGAGAGGTTTGTAGCAGACTGGACGTTTGCGAACGCGGTTGCGGAGGAGAAAAAGGGATTGCCCCTCCGCAACCGGAAGAAGGTGGCCATCATCGGAAGCGGCCCTGCCGGCCTCGCATGCTCGTACGACCTGGCCAAGATGGGCTACGACGTAACCATCTTCGAGGCCCTGCACAAGGCGGGCGGTGTGCTGGAGTATGGCATTCCCGAGTTCCGTCTCCCCAAGGAGAAGGTGCTCAAGAGCGAGCTTCAGGATGTGATTGCCGCCGGTGTGAAGATCGAGACCGACGTAATCATCGGCCGCACCGTGACCATCGACACCCTGATGGATCAGGAGGGCTTCGAAGCCGTGTTCGTGGGCACCGGAGCTGGTCTTCCCAAGTTCATGGGCATCCCCGGAGAGAATCTCAACGGAGTCTTCTCCGCCAACGAATTCCTCACCCGCAACAACCTGATGAAGGCCTTCCGCGACGATTATCGCACCCCCATCCATGCCGGCAGCAAGGTCTGCGTGGTCGGTGGCGGAAACGTCGCGATGGATGCCGCCCGTACGGCCCTGCGCCTGGGCGCTGATACTACCATAGTATATCGCCGCACCGAGGTGGAACTTCCCGCCCGTAAGGAGGAAGTGCACCACGCCAAGGAAGAAGGTATTGACTTCCAGATGCTCACCAATCCCGTGGAGATCCTGGGAGATGAGAAGGGCTGGGTGCGCGCTCTGAAGTGCGTGCGCATGGAGCTCGGCGAGCCCGACGAAAGCGGCCGCCGCAGCCCTGTGGTGGTTCCCGGTTCCGAATTCGAGATTCCTACCGAGACCGTGATTATGGCTCTGGGCACCTCGCCCAACCCGCTGATTGCCCGCACTACCCCCGGTATCGACGTTACCAAGCGTGGCTGCCTTGTGGCCGATGAGGCCGGCGCCACCACCCGTCCCGGCGTGTTTGCCGGCGGTGATGCCGTCACCGGTGCCGCTACCGTGATTCTCGCAATGGGCGCCGGCCGCAAAGCCGCTGCCGCTATCGACGAGTATCTGAAAGCGAAGTAGAGGTGGAGGTCTATAGGATAATCAAACCGGCAAAGAGTTCGGATTTTGCAGCTGCGTTAGAAGATTTGCTGACGCAGCTGCATGTCTTTCTTGCGGAAGAGAGCGCTGAGGGGCGCCGTCCGGTGTATGTGCGATTCTTCCTCAGCGATGCGCAGAACCAGGCTGCCGCGCTGCATGATCGGTTGACATTGGATGCTGTAGAGGAGGTGCCGGGTGTGCAGCATTTTCCCGGAACGGGTTGCGAAGCAACGCAGAGCACCCGGCACCCCCTCTACAGACGAATCTCCATCGTGGAGCAGCCACCGCTGGACGGCAGCCGCATCGCTGCACTCGTGCGCACATCTTCCGAAGCAGACCAATATTTGTTCCACAGCCTGCGCCTGACCGAAGAGGAAGCGGCCGGCAAGACCAGCTATGAGCAGAGTCGGCTCCTGTTCGATAAGTATCTGGGTATCATCAGGCCCCTGGGCCTTGAACTCAAGACCCACTGCGTCCGCACCTGGATCTACGTGCGGGACATCGATTCCAATTACGCCGGCCTGGTGAAGGCGCGTAACGATGTGTTTGCCGAAGAGGGCTTAAGCTTTGATACTCACTACATTGCCAGCACAGGCATCGGCGGTGCCAGCGAAGTGCGCTCGGCTGTGGTGGCGATGGATTTTCTCACTCAGCCAGACATCCGCGAAGAAGACAAGACCTATCTCAAGGCCCTTTCGCATTTGAGTCCGACGCACGATTATGGCGTTGCTTTTGAGCGTGGGGTCAAGGTCGCGGGTCCTTCTGCCAATCACATCTACATCAGCGGCACAGCCAGCATCGACCATCTCGGGCACATCCTTCACGAGGGAGATGTGATCGCCCAGGCGGACCGCCTGTTGGAAAACATCGCCGCCCTGTTCGCCGAATCCGGCCGGGACGGTTTGCTTTCCGCGAAAAGCAAAGGGCCGGTCCGTGTCCCACAAGGGGAGCCCGGTACCGGCATTGCTTTTCCGCATTGCGCCCTCGCACCCGTCCCGGACGGGGTGCCGTACTGGGTGGTGTACCTGCGGGATATTTCCGACTATGCCAAGGTGGACGCCTACATGCAAGCCCGCTTCCCCGACACGCCCCGCATCATCCTCGAGGCCCGCGTCTGCCGCCCCGGCTGGCTCATAGAAATGGAATGCGAAGTCTGATAATATGAAACGATTCTATATAATAATTGCTGTAGCGACTTTGATGGCCATCCTGCCATCCTGCACCCGCACCAAGTACGCCGACAGCTTCGGCTTCCTTCCCGAGAATGACGCAATAACCAACTCAGAGGCCTTCCAGCGCTGCCTGGACGGCGGCGGGCGCATCAAGGTGCGTAAACCGGGCGAGTACAAACTCTGCCGCACCATCTACCTGGATTCGGATACCGACCTCGAATTCGTCCCGGGCGCCGTTCTGAGCCGTGCCGAGGATTCCGAGGGGGTGGCGGCTCGATTCATCCTCCTGAACCGCGGCGCCCTCACCCGGGAGTATGACGAAAACATCTGCATACGCGGCCTTCAGCTGAAGGCCAACGGCATTGATGCAGGCAAGGGCAGGCCGGTAGACATCCCCACGATCGTGGGCATGTGCTGCCACACGGGGTTCTTCTATGTGCGGAACCTTGTGCTGGATGGCTACACCTTCCTGGATCTGCCCCCGAACGACTTCGCCATCCAGATCTGCACCTTCGAGAACGCAGTGGTGGAAAATGTGCACATCGAGGGCCTCAAGGACGCCGTGCATTTCGGGCCCGGGCGCGATTTTGTGGTGAGGCACGGCGTTTTCAAGACCTACGACGATCCCATCGCCCTCAACGCCCACGACTACACCACCTCCAACCCGGAACTCGGCTGGATAGAGAACGGCCTCATCGAGGACTGCGTCGACCTGGATGACCCCGCCAACGGCACTACCGGCTTTTTCGCCCGCATCCTGGCAGGCGGCTGGCGTGACTGGGAATCCGGGATGGACATCCAGTCTTCGGGAGATGCGGTTGTGTGCGGCGGGCGCATCTACCGTTCCAACGGCCCCAAGGTGAAGGTGAATTACGTCTCGACCTGCCGCCCGGAGCACACCGAAGGCACCATGACGTACCCCGACGGCATCACCTGGACCATGAGCCAGGACCGGAACATCTGCCACAGCTGCGGCGTGCGCAACGTGGTCTTCCGGGACATCCGGCTGGAGAAGAAGCGCAAGGTGGCCCTCTGCCTGCACTTCGACCACGACCAGTACTCGCGCAGCTTCTACCCTTACGCGGAGATACCCGTGCAGAGCAACATCGTGTTCGAGAGGGTGCAGGTGCTGAACGAGATTCCCGCGCTCATCCAGAGCCGCACGCCGGTGGACAGTATCATCCTGCGCGACTCGCGCATCGGCAGCAGCGAGATCCGCATGCTGCATGCGCTGGATACGGAGGGGATGGTTTACGATACTACGGTGGTCCGCTTGGAGAATGTTGAGGCGGATGACCTTTCCAAGCTGGTGCGCACAGCCGGCCGGCCGGTTCGGGTGGTGGGTGCCTCCGCCGCTCCAGCCCTATTCGAAGAGGGTTGAGTAACCGGGGATAAGGCGGCCTGCAGATTTCAGGGCGCCTTCCTTTTTATAATCCATCCCCACCACCTCGTGTTGGGGAGTGATGGATACGAACATGTCGGTGAAGTTGACGGTGCCTTTGTAGGTGCGGGCGCTGCCAGAGAACTTGTAGATATAGGCTTCCACCACGTCGAGGGAGTCGTTGGCGGCGAGGCGGGATTCGATGGCGGAAAGGCCTTCGAGGCGCTTGAGGTCGTTGTCGGCATCGGACCTCTTGGCGGCTTCGTTCTTTACCTTCCCGGCCGCCTCGTACTGGCCGGCCAGTTTCAGGTTCTGCTTACGCCTGATTTCCAGAGTGGTGCGTCGGCGGGCGATCTCTTCGCCGAAAGTGGTGGAATCCACCAGGGCCAAAGAGCTGAAATAGATGTTGCTTGTTTCCCCTATCTGTTCTGAAATCTTATTGGAAATAGCCGCCTTCACGGGATCTTCCTGTTTCTTGCCGCAGGAAGCAAGCGTGCAGACTAATGCAATTAATGCGATAATATGCGTTCTCATACTCGCAAAGGTAATAAGGATTTGCCATATTTTTGCTAACTTTGCGTCCGGAAAAATCGACACAACAAAATATTATGCAACACATTGATTCTTATGATTTCACCGGCAAAAAAGCTATTGTCCGCGTTGATTTCAATGTTCCCCTTAACGAAAACTTCGAGATTACCGACGACACCCGCATCCGTCGCGCAATCCCTACTCTTAAAAAGGTGCTCGCCGGCGGCGGCTCGCTGATTATCATGAGCCACCTCGGACGCCCCAAGAAGGTCGACGCAAAGTTCTCCCTCAAGCACATCGTCGCCCATGTGAGTGAATGCCTTGGAGTTCCCGTGCAGTTTGCAGATGACTGCCAGACCGCCGACGCGCAGGCTGCTGCCCTCAAGCCGGGCGAGGTCCTGCTTCTCGAAAACCTCCGCTTCTACGCCGAGGAAGAAGGCAAACCCCGCGGGCTCGCAGAGGATGCCACCGACGAGGAGAAAGCCGAGGCCAAGAAGGCCGTGAAGGCTTCCCAGAAGGAGTTCACCAAGAAGCTCGCATCCTACGCAGACTGCTACATCAACGATGCATTCGGCACCGCACACCGCGCACATGCATCTACTGCCCTGATAGCCGCCTACTTCCCGAACGACAAGATGTTCGGTTACCTGATGGAAGGCGAGATCAAGGCCATCGACAACGTGCTCAAAAACGCCAAGCGCCCCTTCACAGCCATCATCGGCGGCAGCAAGGTTTCCTCCAAGCTCGCAGTTCTGGAGAACCTTCTCCCCAAGGTAGATAACCTCATCATCGGCGGCGGAATGGGATACACCTTCATCAAGGCGATGGGTGGATCCATAGGCAACTCCCTGCACGAGGACGACCTCATCCCTCAGGCTCTCGACATCATGGCCCGCGCCAAGGAACTCGGAGTGAACCTCTCCCTCTCCACCGAGACCGTAGTTGCCGACGACTTCAGCAACGACGCCAACCACAAGACCGTTCCTTCCATGGAGATTCCCGAAGGATGGGAAGGCATGGATGCCGGCAAGGCTTCGCTCGATAACTGGAAGAAGATCATCCTCGACTCCAAGACCATCCTCTGGAACGGCCCCGTGGGTGTGTTCGAGATGGATACCTTCGCAAAGGGAACCCTGCAGATAGCAGAATATCTTGCAGAGGCCACCGCTAATGGCGCTTACACCCTCGTGGGCGGCGGCGACTCCGTTGCAGCCGTTACCAAGATGGGTTATGCCGATAAGGTCAGCTACGTTTCCACCGGCGGCGGCGCAATGCTCGAGGCCATCGAAGGCAAAGACCTCCCCGGCATCGCAGCTATCCGCGACTAAACGTTTTAATCGTTTAACCAGAAAACGGCAATACAGCGCAAGAAATGGTAAAAAACCGCCCTATTTGGGTGGTTTTTTACCATAATATGCCGTTTCAAGCCGGTTAGTGGTAACGAATAAATCATCGTTCCAGCCGGACGTAAATACTTAAAGGCAAGACTTTGCCGAAACGGTCGTTCAAGGCCAGTTCGCCGCTCGTCAGGCCGTCCGCGCCAAGTCCGTCCTCGACGGGCAGGGAGGCCCGTCTGTCCACCCCCAAAAACGGCAGTTTTTCGGGGGCCCCGGAAGCTGTCCCGCAAGGGGCCGACAGTACGGGCATTGCCCGTCCGTTAGTCCCCAAACCGAAGGCTTCGCGCACCAGAGTTTCTCCCAAGGCGGCGGAATAGCCGTTCGAATAGAGGTTCAGCACCATAAAGGAATTCTGCGGCTTAAGAATGTGTGAAACGCTCCTGAGCAGGCCAAACAGGCTATCGTCCAGCTTCCATTTCTCCCCATTCGGGCCGTGCCCATAGGCTGGCGGATCCAGGATTATGCCGTCATAGAGGTTGCCGCGGCGTTCCTCGCGCTGCACAAACTTCATCGCATCCTCCACAATCCAGCGTATGCCGTCCAGGCCGCTGGCTTCCATATTCCCGCGTGCCCAGGTAACCACCTGCTTGATACTGTCGAGATGGGTGACGTCTGCGCCAGCCGCTTTTGCCGCGAGGGATGCGCCCCCGGTGTATGCAAATAGATTAAGTACCTTTGGCCGAGTGTCTTTTGTTATCCTCTTCACCTGGCGGTAGATAAACTCCCAGTTCGGGGCTTGCTCGGGGAAGACTCCTACGTGCTTGAAGGCGGTGAGGCCCAGGCGCAGGCGGAACTGCGGGCTGTCGGGTTGGCCATCGGCAGCGCCTGCCCCGACCGCGGCGCTGGTTCCGGCCGTTGCGCTGGCGTAGCGTATATACCACTGGTCATCCGCCTTCTTGTGGCGCTCCCAGGTGCCGCGGTCCTCGATGGCTCCGGAACTGGCATTCTTCCCGCTCTTTCCTGCATCGCGGCCGGCATTCTGGGTGCTGGCCAGCTTGAAGGAAAAATGCGCGAGACGCCGCCATTCCGTTTCCGGCATACTCCTGTCCCACAGCGCTTTAGGCTCAGGACGGACGGTCACGACAGAACCAAACCGCTCCAACTTCTCGCCGCAGCCGCTATCCAGCAGCTCGTAATCTTTCCAATTATTATCCGGAAATTCTACCATAATCCAGCCATTTGTCAACAAAGATAAGAAAAAACACACTATGGAAACATATATGATTTAAGTTTAGGCAAAGCATAAGATTTTTCTTATGGTGGTGTTAAAACAGTTAATCATCAGCAGAAACATATATTAAAACAAATGTTTGACGTGATTATTTGCTGGCTCCGATGTTTAGTCCCATATTAGCCGCCTGGTCAATAGCCATTAAGTATATGAATAAGGGATATTATCATGTCTATTCGTTTGGAGAAGACACTCCGAAACTTTTGATTTCGGACAAAGAGTTTGTAATGGCCATCAACCTGCTGGCCTATTGCAGTCAATTACTGGCTTGTAGCATTATCGCGTTTGTTTTTATGAATTCGCATTTCCATCTTGTTTTATACGGAACAGAGGATGAATGCCGGCAATTTGGTATGCAGCTGATGAAACTGATACTCCATCGAATCAATAGGGTACGCGAAAGGCCATATGAGATTCGAAAGGTGGCCGTATCTGCAGATTTGCTGGAGAGCAAGGAAGATGTAATGAGTGTGATTGCCTATGTACATCGTAATCCTATAGAAGCCGGATTTAAGTTTGATCCCAGGTTCTACAAATGGAGTTCAGCGTCGCTCTTTTTTGCACCGGAGTCTTTTGGAATAGGCGTAGTAGGAAAATTGTCCCGCAGGTCCAGAGTTGCCACTTTGGGAATGCATTATGAAGTGCCCGGGCTATGGACGTATTCCGAAGACGGGGCGATTTTGGCAAAGCATTATGTTGCGTGGCAGGATGCTATGAAAATATTCGGAGGCATCAAAGCATATATTGCGTTTATGTATATGAAGAAGGACCGGATTCTGGATTTGAATAAGAGCTGTGCACGGGCGAATTTCGAAGCCCTGTCGGACGATGAGCTGAGGGTGGTTGCGAGGCGGATGGCCAGGAAGGAGGAAGATGTGACGATTGCAAAAATGGATCTGGCGGGGAGGATTGCTTTGGCGCAGAAACTCAAGAGTACACGCGGTGCCGGGATCAAACAGTTGGCCAGGGTCTTGGATGTTAAGATTGGATTATTGGAATCGGTGCTGGCTTGAACGATTCGTTACCACTAACCGCCTTGAAATGGCATATTTTGGTAAAAAACCGCCAAAACAGGGCGGTTTTTTACCATTTATTGCGCTGTATTGCCGTTTTCTGGTTAAACGATTAAAACGTTTAGTCGCGAACCGCGGAGATGCCGGGGAGGTCCTTGCCTTCGATGGCCTTGAGCATTGCACCGCCGCCGGTGTATAAATAGGGGTAGGGAAACCGGTAGGGACTACCGTGCCCGGGCAACGAGGTCTTCGAAGATAGGAAGGAAGGTGGAGTTGCCGCCGCGGGCGTAGAGGAGTTCGGGGTGGAACTGGACGCAGAGGATGCTGGCGCGCCTGGGGGCATTGGAGCACCGGGAGACGTCGCCGCCAAGCAGTGCGCTGTCGTACTCCCAGGCTTCGACCACTCCGTCGGCCGCGCGGGCGACTACATGCACGCCGGCCCCGGGGTCTTTGACCGCCTGGTGATGGAAGGAGTTGACCATCAGCGAGTCGGCGCCCAGGATTTCATGGAGCCGCGAGCCGGCTTCAATGTAGATCATATGTGTTCCCACTCCGTCCGGCTCGCTTTGCCGGTGGGCGATGGCGGCAGTGGTGCCGTTCACTCCGCTACCGCCACGCACGGGCTCACTCAAAAAACTTCCGTGAACGGCACTACTGCCGCCATCTGCCTCGCTGCCGATGCAAGTCGGCAAATCCTGATAAAGCGACCCTCCCAGCACCACGTTCATCAGCTGCCCGCCGCGGCAGATGCCGAGAATCGGCAATCCCATGCGCAGTGCCTCGGTTGCCAGATAGAAATCTGAAGTGTCCCGCGCGCCGTTCACCTCGACCGTGGCATTCAGCACCGCCTCGCCATAGCGGGCCGGATCCACATCCTCACCCCCGGTGAGAATCAGTGCATCCACTTTGCCCAGAACAGAAGCGGCCTCCTCCATAGAAAGCACCGGAGGCAGCACTACCGGAACCCCGCCTGCGGCACGAACGGAGCGGGCATAGGCATCACTCACGTCGATGCGACCACCGTCCCATCCGCAGGAAATGCCAATCAGGGGTGCGCTACCCTTGCAGCCGGCCAGGACAAGCATCCCGGCCAGCAGCAGAGCCAAATTCCGTATCAGTCTCATTACTTGGCGGTTGCGGATTCAACCAAATCCGAGAATCTCTTCTCTATCTGCTTTCCAAGCTCCTTCTCTCCACCCTGCTCCAGCACGTCGGACAGATAGTAGATATAGTTGCCGCAGAGCTCGAATTCATCCTCGGCAAAGGCATAGAACTCAAGATAGAAAGCGGCGGCGGCAAGCACCTCGTCGGCATACTTCACGGCCAGCTCGCGACCCTTCTCGCCATGCCCCAGTTTATAGTATAGATCCACGGTCTTCACCACCATGTAGTCGTTGCCGCTGAATCCAAGAGGGATGGAGCAGACGGGGAAGTTGACCATGGCAGCCTCGCTCTGGTCCAGCATCGCCAGGGCACGCTCAGGTTGGCCGCATCCCAGGAAGGAACTGGCGCAGTTCACGTGCAGGCTGCGTATTCCCATCACTGCCAGGAAAGTATAGCAGTTCTGGTAGTCCACGAACCAGCCCGGAGCCTTCAGGGCATCGAAAGAGTAGACTTCGGTCATGTAGTGCCAGAGCTCGTCCGGATCCACCAGTCCGAAGGAACTGGAGGAGGGCCGGTTCTTGAACGGCACCAGCTTGGCCGAGAAGCCGTCGCTCATCAGGTAGTCCTTGATGCCTATATTAATGTCTCCACCGTTACTGAGCACGTTGAAGGGCCTGTCCCACTGATAGTTGGAAAGGAAGTCCAGCACGAAGAGCTCGGGCTTGGTGAGGTAGTCTTTGTTGGCAGGAATCTCCAGGACTATGGTATCTGCTATGCGGCCGGCCATCGCCGGAGGCACTATCCCGCTCGCCAGAGCGTTCTCCTTGTTCACGGGAACCGATATCTTGCGGGAAGCGATGTAATCGTACCTGCGGCCGGAACTCATCTGCACCTTCACCTGAGGGTGCTTGAAGAGGGTCATCACATCTGCGATACTCATCACGCGGCCGCGCTGATCGTAGATGGGGATGTATTCGTTGGTGCCGTAGAGATACTG
>DGUE01000179.1 GCA_002393895.1 Bacteroidales bacterium UBA4318 | reverse complement strand
GTGTTCTTCACCAACATGCCTACCAATGCAGGTATCGTGAAGGGCCGCGCCACCAAGATCACCGATGCTGCCACCCTCGCAGCCATGATGCCCGGCGGCAAGATGATTACTGACCGTTGGGATATCCTCGATGCCCTCAATGGCATCAACGCCAGCAAATATCCCAAGACCATCACTCCTGAAACCGCTCCCGCCCCCAGTGAAATCGCAGGCGTGGACCGCAACTTCAAGATGCCTCAGGTTTGGAAGTCTTCCATCGCTTTCGACTGGACCCTTCCCGTCAGCTTCCCTGTCACCATCACTGGTGAGTACATCTTCAACAAGACCATCAACGGTGTGATGCTCGACAACTACGCCATCTATCAGGACAACAGCGGTTGGCCTACTTTCAACGGCGCAGACAACAGGCACATCTATCCTGCATCCTACAAGTACAACAAGACCAACGCCTTTGTGCTCACCAACACCAACAAGGGCTATGGTTCCGTTGCCACCATCTCCATCAACGCAGAGCCTGTCAAGGGCCTGGACTTCACTGCCGCATACACCCACACAGTCAGCAAGGAAATCACCGGTATGCCCGGTTCCAACGCTGCCGCTGCATGGCAGTACATCCCTTCGGTGGATGGTCCTAACTTCAACGTGCTTCACAACTCCAGCTACAACCTGCCCGACCGTCTGATGGCCTCCATCAGCTACACCGACAAGGCACACAACCACTGGAGCCTCCTTTATGAGGGCCTCCGCTACGGCGGCAACAGCTACCTCTATTCCAACGACTTCAACGGCGACGGCTACGCATACGACCTGATCTACATCCCTAACGATGATGAGATCGGCGTAGGTGCCGGCTCCCAGTTCCGTTTCGCAACTCAGGAAGATATGGACAAGTATGTCGAGTTCGCAAAGCAGGATGAGTATCTCAGCAGCCACAAGGGCCAGTATGCCGAGGCTTATGCGGTCACCCAGCCTATGCGTCATATCTTCGACTTCCGCTATGCTCACGACTTCATCGTCAAGGCCGGCAACACGAGGAACATCCTCCAGCTCAGCCTCGACGTGCAGAACATCGGCAACCTCTTCAACTCCCAGTGGGGTGTCAGCAAGACCTGGAATACCGATGTTCCTCACGACAGCAACGGAAACGCCAAACTGTTCAAGTACGAGCGTACCGATGCAGACGGCGTGCCTGTGTTCTCTACCAATGTGGGCAAGGGCGTAAGCACCTGGGACTACACTCATACTCTTGCCAACTGCTGGTATATGCAGATCGGCGTCAAATACATGTTTAACTAATAAATCAGGTTCGATATGAAATTGAGATATTTACTTACTTCTCTCGTTGCTGCCGCTGCCATGCTGATCGGCTGCACCCAGGAGGAACCTGTTTCCAAGCTCTCAGGGCTGGAAGTCGACAACGACTACGTATCCGTCGCGGCTGATGAAGGTTCGGCCGTTACCATAAAGGTCAAGGGAGATGATTCCTGGACCGCTGCTATTCCCGACACAAAAGTTGACTGGCTTACTGTCAATCCCACCTCCGGCGCTGCCGGACAGGAAGTGACCGTGACCTTCACTGCTTCTAAAGCTGCCGCGGCTGCCCGTGGCACCGAGGTCCATTTCACCATGGGCTCCAAGGTCAAGATCGTAAAGGTCAACCAGCAGGCCCCCGCAGGCGTCGAGGTAAAGGCCTCGACTGTCGCTGAGGTTCTCGCCGGCGATGAAGGCAAGACCTACCGCGTCACCGGAACCGTCGTCAGCATTGCCAATACCTCTTATGGTAACTGGTACATGAACGACGGCACCTCCGAGACCAACCTCTACATCTACGGAACCTTCAACGCCAAGAGCCAGTATCCGAAGGATGCTGAAGGCGGCTGGGCAGGCTTCGGAATCGAAGTCGGCGACAAAGTGACCGTGGAAGGCCCCAAGACCGTCTACAGCGGCACTGTCGAGCTCGTCGACGTGAGCATCATCAAGATCGAGAAGTCTCTTATCGACGCTTCGTTCACCACCGCTACGGTAAGCCCCGCAGCCGGCACCGACACCCTCGTGGTCAATTCCAAGGTTCAGCCCGTGCTCGTGACCGTCGATGCAGACTGGGTAAAGGTTACCGATTTCACCTCGGACGGACAGTACATTCTCGAATATGAAGAGAATATCTACACCGCACCCCGCACCGCCGTGTTTACCATCAAGGCTCCCGGTGCAATCAAGAGTCTGACCCTCACCCAGGAAGGTGTGCCCGCTACCGGCGCAAGCATCACCGACATTATCAAGGAAGCCGACAATTCCCAGGTTCAGACCCTCCCTTCTACCGTGGTTGTGGCTCTAACCACCAAAGGTGCGGTCCTTTCCGACGGAACCTCCGCAATTTACGCTTATGGTGACAAGGCCGCCGCTCTCAAGATCGGAAACGCAGTAAGGCTTTCCGGTACCAAGAAGACCTACAACGGCGTTCCCGAGATAGATACCATTACCGAGGCTTTCGTCGACAACGAGAGCAGCAGCTTCAGCCATCCTACATCCAAGGACATCACTTCCGAGGTCGAGACCTACAAGGCAGCTGTTGCCGAGTATGTCAAGCTTTCCGGTACCCTTGCAGTATCCTCCGACGGCAAGTACTACAACATCACCATCGACGGTGTTGATGCCAGTGTCAAGCAGGGTAGCATCGTATATCCTACCGAGGTTCTGAACGTCAAGGCCCTTGACGGCAAGAAGATCACCGTGACCGGTTACTTCAACGGCCTCTCCAGCAAAGACAAGTTCGTCAATATCATCGCCACCAAGGTTGAGGAGTATGTCGACAATCCGAAGGGAACGGCAACCAATCCTTACAGCGCATCCGAGATTGCAGCCCTGCTGACCGGAGGCAAGACCTTCGATGAGGATGTTTACGTCAAGGGTAAGGTTTCCGCCATACTCTACACCTTCAGCGCCAGCTACGGCACCGGTACTTTCTGGATTTCCGATGACGGCAAAGCTTACGGTGTGTCCGCTGACAAGAAATCGACTACAGAACCCACCAAGGACTTCGAGTGCTACAGCGTGTACTGGTTCGGCAATGAAAACAAGTGGGCCGAAGGAAATGGCCAGCTTGAGATCGGTGACGAGGTAATCGTATGTGGAAAGACAACTGTTTACAATGGTATGGCCGAGACTTCCAGCAAGAAGGCATGGGTTTACAATGTGAACGGTGTAACGTCCTCCGCCAACGGCCTCGGCAATGTCAATGCTCCTTTCAATGTGGCAGGTGCAGAGGCATGCATCGACTACCAGCAGGCAGCCATCAAGGCCGCCAAGGATGCCGATCAGCCCGCCCCTACGTTCCCCGATGTTTGCGTAAAGGGTAAGATCTCCGCGATCCTCTACACCTTCAGCGCCAGCTACGGCACAGGATCCTTCTGGATTTCCGACGACGGCACCGCTTACGGCGTGTCCGCCGACAAGAAGAAGACCACCGAGCCCACCAAGGACTTCGAGTGCTACAGCGTATATATGTTCGGCCTCGAGAAGCCTTGGGTTGATGGAACTTCTCCTCAGCCTGCAGTGGGTGACGATGTCATCGTGAAGGGCCAGCTGACCCTCTACAACGGCACTTACGAGACTTCCAGCAAGAAGGCATGGATCTACTCCCTTAACGGAAAGACCGAATAAGCCTGTTGTTCTGCACATGAGCGCAGCTCCGCAAGGGGTTGCGCTTTTTTTTGATTTATTCCATAGGAATACTTATATTTGAAAGCTATAAAGGCAACGAAGCAACATAAATAAATTAACACAATAACTATTATGAAACTAAGATCCATTCTGGCTGCTGCTGCACTTGTATTGCTTGCAGCTCCCGCATGCGAACAAGTGGCCAATCTGGGAGAAGCCCAGATCAGCGTCACCCCCAACACCGTGACTCTCCCTGCTTCCGGCGAGAGGTCCGAGACTGTCGCACTCCTCGCAACCCGCGAGTGGCGTGTAGATTACAAACCCGACTGGGTAATCCTGGACAAGACTTCCGGAAAGGCTTCTACAGTCGAGCAGCTTGTCACTGTTTCAGCAGATCCCAATAAGGGCAATAACCGCGAAGATGAGATCCTCTTCACCATCGGCCTTGCCAAGGCATCCCTCAAGGTTGTCCAGGAAGGAGAGAAGGGTGTGATTGAAAAGGGTGACGGCACCCTCGAGAAGCCCTTCAGCGTGGCAGGCGCGATCGAGTACTGCCAGAGCCTCGGCGCCGATGTGCAGAGCACGAACAACGTCTATATTCATGGCATCGTCTCTTCCGTCACCACTACCTATGAGGCAAGCGGCACCTACGGCAATGCCACATTCTACATCGTAGACAACGAGGGAGATACCGACCAGTTCTATGTGTTCCAGACCCTCTATCTCGGCAATAAGAAGTGGACGAGCGGCAATCCTGATATCAAGGTGAATGACGATGTGATCATCTGCGGCAAGGTTGTCAACTACAAGGGCAACACCCCCGAGACCGTGAGCAAGGGCGGCAGCTTTGTCTACTCTCTCAACGGAAAGACCGAGGGCGGAAATGTAGAGCCCGAGGATCCCAGCAAGGTGGAGCAGATTACCTGCGCCCAGTTTATAGAGAAGGCTGATCCCAACACCACTTATCGTCTCGTTGGCAAGGTCAGTTCCACCGTCAACACCTCCTACTGCTCGTTCGACCTGAACGACGGCACCGCCACCGTGGTGGTCTGGACAGTAAACAACAAAGACGAGTGGAAAGATAAGGTGAAGCAGGGCGGCACCGTAACGGTTCGCGGCAAGTATCTCAAGTATGAGACTAACGGCAATGTAAAGCACGAAATGGTTGATGCTTACATCGAGAAATTCGAAGAGGGCGCAGCCGTCGATTACAACAATGCTCCCGCAAAGACCATCGCTGAATTCATTACCGCCGCCGACAAGACCACCTACTACAAACTTACCGGTGTGGTCAGCGGATTCAATTCCAACTATTGCAGCATGGACATCACCGACGCTTCCGGCACCATCTACGTATACAGCGTTGCCAACAAGGCCGATTGGGCATCGAAGATTTCCAACGGCGGCACCGTGGTGCTTGCCGGTCAGTACGATTACTATGCTGCAAAGTCCCAGCATGAGGTTGTGAACGCATACATCATTTCCTTCACAGAAGGTCAGGCTGGCGGCGAAGCCAAGGGCACAGGCACTCAGGCCGATCCCTTCAATGCCGACGGAGCTGTTGCCTATGTCAAGGCAAACGGTGACAAGGAAAGCACCGACGACGTATATGTCAAAGGTAAGATCTCTTCCATAAAGAACGCTTTCGACTCCAACTATGGCACTGCCATTTTCAACATCTCTGACGATGGCTCCGCCACTGCCACCCAGTTCACCGCATACAGCGTGTACTATCTTGGTAACAAGGCCTGGGAAGATGGCGACGCCCATATCAAAGTCGGCGACGAGGTAGTGCTCTGCGGAAAGGTAACCTGCTACAGCGGCACATACGAGACCTCCAGCAAGAAGGCCTACGTCTATTCCATTAATGGCAAGACCACCATCGAGCAGACCGAGGTGTTCGGCGTGGAGAAGACCGAAATCAGCGTGGGTGCATCCGCAACCACCGCCACTATCAATGTGACCGGCAATGTGGCATGGACCGCAAGCAGCACCGATGCCACCGTGGCTCCCGAGTCCGGCACCGGCAAGGGCGCAATCACCGTAACCTTCCCTGCCAACGAATCTACCGAGGCCGCCAAGACCTACACCGTTGTCGTGAGTACCACCGCTAACGTGGACACCAAGAGCTACACCGTCAAAATTATTCAGGGCAAGAAGAGCGCAGGAGGAGAATCTGTGGTAACTCTGGACCTCACTGCACAGGGATATGCTAACCAACAGGAGGTGTCCTCTCTTACTGTGGAAGGAGTGACCGTAGCGTTCAATAAGGGAACCAACAATAATACACCCAAGTTCTACACTTCCGGTAATGCTGTTCGAGTTTATGGTGGCGGCTATCTTACCGTGACTGCCGAAGGCAAGAGTGTCACCAAGGTCGAGTTTACTTTTGGAGGTTCAGACGGAACAAATGAACTGAGCGCTGATAGTGGAAATTTGAGCGGAGGTGTATGGGAAGGAGAAGCAGCTTCGGTTAAGTTCACCGTTGGTGGAACCACAGGTAACCGACGCTTTGCAAAATTGGTCGTAACGTCCAAATAGATCATGTTCAAAAGAATCGCCCGTTTTGCTGCGATTGTCGCAGCCACCGCAGGTCTGTTGATTTCCTGCGGCGAGACCATTGCCCCCGTCACATACGACCTGGCCATCTCCACCAAGGAAAGCCAGGTCAGCAGCGACGACGGGTTCGTCTATGTGACGATTAACGCGCAGGGCGACTGGACCATAGACCTCCAGTATCCTGAAGGCGGGCCGAGCGGATGGGCGACGATGGACCCTGCATCAGGAACTGGAATCCCTCCGGTCGCACGTCTGCGCTTCAGCCAGAATGAGTCAGAGGAATCCAGGGTCGTGATCCTGGTCCTCAAGGCCGACGGCATGCAGGCCAGCACTTCGGTGGAGCAGCTCGGGCAGGCAGCCGTTCCCATCACGCCCCAGACCGGGGCTCCGGATGTGGCCACGGCCGACTGGCTCGAACTCCCGGAGACCAAAGCCAACGACGGCTGCGCCTTCCTCGCACACGATATGGAAGGCAAGGCCTACATCAGTGAGGCCAAGAGCGGAGTGCGCAACTGGTCCTGCTACTGGTGCTTCGACGAGCATGTCTCCTACTGGGTGGCCTATCCTCACAACCAGGCCCTGATCGGTAAGGGCAGCAGGACGGATGTCTGGGGAATCTTCGATCCTATGATCCCCGTGAGCATGCAGCCCAACATGGGCAGCACCTACGGGGGAGGGTGGACCAGAGGTCATCAGATTCCTTCTGCAGACCGTTACAATACGGCAGCGAACAAGTCCACTTTCTATCCTACGAACATGACTCCGCAGGAGTACAATTTCAATGCGAAGATCTGGGCAAACCTGGAGCAGAAGATACGCGAGTACGCTTCATCTTCTGACACCCTCTATGTAGTGACAGGATGCGTGCTTGAGGGTTCTACCACCTATTCCGGCAACAACTCCGGCTTCACGGTAAAAGTGCCGGCTGCGTATTTCAAGGCAGCCCTGCAGAAGAGCACCAGCACCTCCGTCGGGCGCAGCGGCTGGCGTGCCGCGGCGTGGTACCTGCCTCACGATGCAGGAATTGCCGGCGGAAGATTCACCGATTATGTTATGACCGTGGATGCCCTTGAGGCAAAGCTCGGATACGACCTGTTCGTCAACCTGCCCGCCAAGGTGGGCAAGACCCTTGCAGACCAGATCGAGGCAGACTGCAACTGGGCCAAATAAACAGAATCAAAACACAGAAGCATGAAAAAATACATCTACCCCCTGCTTGCGATCATCCTTCTGGCCATGCCCTTCAGGGCTGAGGCCGGCAAGCATCGCAGCTATGTCATAGGGTTCTACAATCTTGAGAACCTCTTCGACACCTACCACGACGAGGGAAAGAATGACTACCAGTACCTCCCCGACGGGCAGAATGAGTGGACGGAGGCGAAGTATGCCAAGAAACAGCGCAACATGGCGCAGGTGATCCGCGCCATGCACGACGACAACAAGTGCTGGCATGCGGTCCTGGGCGTGAGCGAAATCGAGAACCGCCACGTGCTTGAAGACCTGGTGTCCGAACCCGCCATCGCGGAAGCGAACTACCAGATAGTCCACTACGACGGACCCGACCGCCGAGGGGTGGATGTGGCCCTCCTGTACAAGCCGGAAATCTTCAAGGTGATTGCCAGCGAGAGCATCCCCTTCAAGTTCACTCCTTCCCGCATTGACTGGAGTCAGTGGACCCAGGAAGAGATGGATAACTTCAGGACCCGTGACGTGCTGATGGTGCGCGGCACGATCGACGGCGAGATGTTCGCCTTCTTCGTCGCCCACCTTCCTTCCCGTCTGGGCGGAAAGGGTGCAGACCTCCGTCCCCGTGGAGCGGAGATAATCTACATGCGTGCGATGGAACTCCAGAAGGAATTCCCAGGCATCAAGATCGTGGTGATGGGTGATATGAACGACAACCCCACCGATGCTTCGATGACCGATTTCCTCCGTGGCAAGGAGTTTATCTCCGATGTTACCGACGAGGATTTCTTTGATCCTTTCCTCAGCATGATCAAGGCCGGATACAGCTCGCTCTATTATCAGGGCGCCGGTAACATCTTCGACATCGTGATGGTGAACAATGCCATTGCAAATGCCCCCAAGGGCACTTTCAAGATTCAGCCCATAGTGCAGAAAAAGTACTACGGACGTGTGTTCAGCAAGCCCTTCATGACCAACCAGAGCGGCCAGTATAAGGGCACACCCTTCCGCACCTTCTCCGGTGGCGCATTCGTGGGCGGCTACTCCGACCACTATCCTACATATATTGTAATCAGCAAATGATGAAAAGATTTTTATTGATAGTCCTGTCCCTTCTGGCGGTCACCGCACTCGGAGCTCAGCCTACCGGCGGTGTCAAGGGAACGATTGTCAACCGCAACGGCCGCCAGCCGATTGAGAAAGCACATCTGGTCCTCATGCAGGGAGCCGCAACAGTAGCTGAGGCATCCTCCGCAGAGGACGGCAGCTTCTACATCCCGGGTCTTGCTAACGGCATGTATACCCTGGTGATCGATGCTCCGGAATTCCTGGAGAGCCAGGTGCAGGTGACGGTGAACGACGGATATGTGAAGAATATGTTCAATATCGGCCTCACCGGCATACAGCGGGTTGCCGAGGTGGATGATGACAGCTTCGCACAGTTCGACATGGACGACTCCGGCTACAACGACAATCCCACCATCCTCTTCGGATCGAACGACGTGTTCAACAACATCGCCGGCTACAACTTCAGCTCCGTGCGCTTCCGCGCCCGTGGTTATGCATCTGAAACACAGGATGTTTACCTTGCCGGCGTGAAGATGAACGATGCCATCACCGGCTACTCGCCTTTCTCCCTCTGGAGCGGTCTGAATGAAGCCATGCGCACCAAGGAGACCACCAACGGGGCCGAGGTGTCCGATTATGGCTTCGGCGGATATAACGGTGTGACCAACATCTTCGGCAATGCCAGCAATGTGCGTAAGGGCCTCCGCGGAAGCGTGCTCACAAACAGCACCCTCTACCGCCTCCGCCTCATGGGTTCATATGCAACCGGCATGATGGACAATGGCTGGGCCTTCGCCGCAAACGTATCTGCCCGCCTGGGCGGCAACGACTGGATCGACGGCGTGTACTATCGTTCGTTTGCATATTACCTCGCTGCGGACAAGGTGCTGGGGGATGCCCACAAGCTGAGTTTCGTCTTCTTTGCCACTCCCGGCCAGCGCGGTGCCCAGAATGCATCCACCCAGGAAGTGTATGACCTGGTTGGCGACAACATGTACAATTCCAACTGGGGATACCAGAACGGAAAGGTGCGCAACGCCCGCGTCCGCAAGACCAACGAGCCCATCGCGATAGTAAAGTATGACTATACTCCTTCCGACAAGTTCAACGCCTATGTGACCGCGCTCTATCGTTTCGGCAAGAACGGCTACACCGCACTCGACTGGTACGATGCCCAGGATCCCCGCCCGGATTACTACCGCAATCTTCCCAGTTACTTCTACGATGCGAATCCGGACATGAACCGCAACAACGGCATGAAGAACGGATGGGCTACGGAGGTCTGGACACATGCGGATAGCTATCCCACTCTGACTCACGTGGACTGGGACCGTTTCTACTATGTGAACCGCATCCAGACCGACGAGAACGGGCTCAACCGCTCGAAGTACATACAGGAGCAGCGACATGTAGACCAGAACGACTTCAACCTTGCCGCGACCTTCAAGTACCGTCCCCAGGACAACCTGACCGTTACCGGCGGACTCAACGCCCGCATCAACCGCACGGAATACTACAAAGTGGTAGCGGATCTGCTCGGAGGTGATTATTATGTGGACGTGGACAACTTCGCCGAGCGCGACTTCGCAGCCACGCCCTACAAGCTCCAGAACGATCTCGACTACTATGTGAAGCATGGCTCCGCCCAGATTCTCCATAAGGGGGACAAGTACGGCTATGACTACTATGCCCAGGTTCGCAATTATGGCGGATGGGTGAATGCAGAGTACACAGTCGGGAATTTCAGCGCCAACCTCGGCGCCCGTGCCGGCTATGAGTCCTTCTGGCGTGAAGGCCTCGTGAGGAAGGGCCTGTTCCCGGGTCTGGACGAAAACGGAAACAAACTCGTTGTCGATGGTGTTACCGTTGAACCCACTTACGAGAACGATGGCTCCGTGGTGACGTCTTACGGCAAGAGCAAGGTCTCCAAATTCCTTACCTACGCAGGGAAGCTCGGTCTCAATTATGTAATTGGCGGAAACCAGAGGGTATATGCCAACCTGGGCTACTTCAACGATGCGCCCCGTTTCAATCAGGCATTCCTCTCCCCGCGCACGCGCAACTCCATCGTAGACGACCTCAAGACAGTGAAGACATTCTCTGCCGACATCAACTGGCAGTATTCCGGCAACGGGGTGAATGTGCGCACTACCGCATACTACACCACCATCAAGGACCAGTCCAAGGTGATGAGCGCCTTCGACGACCTGCAGAACGCCTTCTCCAACTTCGCAATCAACGGAATCGACCAGTGCAATATGGGTATTGAAGCCGGCTTCAAGTTCCCCACCTACATAGTCCCCGACCTTTCGGTGCAGGGAGTTGTGGCGGCCGGCCGCTATATCTACACATCCAATCCTGTGATGACCCAGACGGTGGATAACAGCGCTGAGGTTGTCATGAGGGATGTCGAAGTTCCCTACTGGAAGAGCACCCTGCTCGCCGATGGCACCATCAAGCAGCATTATGTGCCTTCAACCCCTCAGCTTGCCCTCAGCCTTGGCCTTGCATACAACCACAACTACTGGTTCATCGACGGAGATGTGGAGTACTTCGGCAAGTCTTACCTCGACATGAATCCTCTCTACCGCACCGAAACCGCCGTTGCGGGTCCGGACAATCAGGTAACGGCAAATGAACTTGCCTATATGACGGAACAGGAGGAATTCGCCCCTGCAGTGCTCGTGAACTTCTCGGTAGGCAAGAGCTGGTACATCCACTACAAGTATCAACTCGGCTTCTCCCTCAACGTGAAGAACCTGCTGAACAACCGGAACGTGAAGACCGGCGGTTACGAGCAGACACGTATGGTGGACAACACTGTCAGCAAGAGCCAGTACTACCGTTTCGATTCCAAGTACTTCTATATGGCCGGAACCAATTACATGTTGAACGTTTATTTCAGATTCTAAGCATATGAAAAAGATTATCTACGCAATTGCGGCTCTCGCCGCCATCGTTTCCTGCCAGAGTCTGAAAGAGGAATGGCAGCCGGTTTTCACCTTCGGCGACAATGAACCCGCCGAAATGAAGATATGGACTGAATCCGACCTTACCAAATACGGATTCAACGGCACCATCACCACCATCCGGGACATGAAGGACCAGTACGAGAAGAAGACATCTCTGGAGAAGAAGATGACATCCGGACACACCATCACTGAGAATATCTGGATCAAAGGTCAGGTGGTTTCCGACGACAGGTCCGGCAATCTCTATCGCGAGATCTACCTCCAGGATGCCACCGGCGGCATAGACCTTAAGCTCGGCAAGTCCTCGCTCTACAGCGACTACAAGCTCGGTCAGTGGGTGTTTGTAAGGTGCTCGGATCTCTGCATAGGCGCCTACAACGGAATGCCCCAGCTCGGCTTGGAGCCGGATAACACCAGCACCAACGAGTACGAGACGTCCTACATCGACAATCAGTACATCATCAACACGCATGTGTTCCGCGGAGCGTACGACACGCCCGTGGCTCCCAAGGTGGTCACCGAGGCCGAGGTCAAGGCCAGCATGTCCGCCGGATTCAAGGGAGACCTCTGGGGTACGCTGGTGACGGTGAAGGGCCTCAAGTACGGCAACCAGATCTTTGCCCTTGTCTATCCCCACGGAATCCTCGGACACAAAAAGGACAACCCCTACAACCGCCTGTTCCTTTCGGATGCCGGCACCTGGGGAATCAATACCTGGAGCATGTCCAAGGCCAAATACATAGAGTATATACAGGCCGGCAACTTCGATGAGGGAGTGATCGGCAGCGGTGCCACCAAGTACGGCAACATCCTCACCAAACCCATCGACTACAAGGCTCAGATGGGAAATGAGGTAATCACTGCCTTCGGCCCGGACGCATACATCACCTATAAGGATATGATGATCAAGTACGCCACCGCCAACTATGTCTCCCACTACTTCAAGATGGGCTCCACCGACATCCAGGTGCGCACCAGCGGCTATGCCAAGTTCGCCGACCAGGAGCTCGATTCCAGGATTACCGGAGGTTCCAGCGTGGACATCACCGGAATCATCACCATCTACGACGGCAGCGCTCAGATGTCGCTGGTGACCGCTCCCGACGATGCCGACAACCCTTCAGTAAAGATTAATTAACAAATGAAACGTATATTCACCCTTATAACGCTCGCCCTTTCGCTTATGGCTTGCAACCGCACCAACCCCTTCCTCACGGAATGGGACACCCCTTATGGAATTCCTCCCTTCGATAAGATAAAGACCTCCGACTACATCCCTGCAATCAAGGCCGGCATAGCCGAGCAGCAGGCCGAAATCGATGCCATAGTCGCCTGCCAGGAGGCCCCCAGTTTCGAGAATACCATCGCCCCGCTGGAGTATTCCGGGCGCATCCTCTCCAAGGTCAGCGGAGTGCTCTACAACGTTGCCGAGACCGACCGCAGCGATGCCCTTGATGCCGTTGTCGAAGAGTCCATTCCGCTGATGAGCGAGCACGAGGCCAACATATCCTTCAACAAGGCCCTCTACGAGCGCATCGCCGCCATTTGGAACGGTGACCAGAGCGGCCTTACCCGCGAGCAGCAGATGGTGCTCAAAAAGCACTATGAAAGCTTCGAGCGTGAGGGTATCGGCCTGCCCGAGGAGCAGCAGAACCGCCTTCGCGAGATCAACTCCGATATCGCTGCCAAGACTCAGAAGATAGGCAACAACATCCTCGCAGAGAGCAATGCTTTCAAGGAGAAATTCGGATTCAGCGTGAGCGCATTCCCCGACAAGATGACCGCTACCGCCGACCGCGAGCTCCGCAAGCAGTACTATGAGGCCTACACCACCCGCGGCCATCACGGCAACGAGAACGACAACGCCCTGCTGGTGCTGGAGGTGCTCCGTCTTCGCCAGGAGAAGGCCAAGATGCTGGGATTCCCCAACTCTGCCGCCTACACCCTCGATAACAAGATGGCCAAGGACCCCGCAACTGTCGATGGGTTCCTGCGTGGCATAATCAAGGCTTCCACCGCCAAGGCCCGCGAGGAAATCGCCGATATGCAGAAGGTTATGGACGAGGATATCGCCGCTGGCGTGCTGCCTGCCGGCTCCAAGATCGAGCCTTGGGACTGGTGGTACTATGCCGAGAAGGTCCGCAAGGTCAAGTACGACCTCGACGACGAGGAGGTGAAGCCTTATTTCCAGAAGGATTCCGTGCGCAACGGTATCTTCAAGGCCGCCAAGTGGCTCTACGGAGTGAACTTCGAAAAGCTTGAGGGCGTGCCCGCCTACAATAAAGACTGCGTGGATACCTGGAAGCTTACCTACGACGATGGCTCGCTGATCGGAATCTTCACTACCGACTATCTGCCACGCGACAGCAAGCGCGGCGGCGCATGGATGAACAATATCCGCGAGCAGTATGTAGATGCCTCGGGTAACGACATCCGCCCCATCATCGTGAACGTTGGCAACCTTGCCGAGAATATGAACGTGGACCAGGTGCAGACCGTCTTCCACGAATTCGGCCACGCCTTGCACGGGCTCCTGACCAAGTGCCATTATCCTTCGGTGAGCGGCACCAATGTCACCCGCGACTTCGTGGAGATGTTCAGCCAGTTCAACGAAAACTGGGCTTTCCAGCCCGAGTTGCTGGCACTGTATGCCAAGAATGCCGAGGGTGAGATCATCCCTGCAGCCCTCGTGGACAAGATCAACAACTCCCTCAAGTTCAACCAGGGATTCATGACCACCGAGCTTTGCGCCGCCTCTATCCTGGATCTCAAGTGGCACGAGCTTGCCGATATTCCCGAGGGACTTGAAACCCGTGAGCAGGCTACTGCGTTCATCGATGCATTCGAGGCGAAACTCGCCGACCTTATCGGCCTGAACCCGGAGATTACCTACCGCTACCGCACCACCTACTTCAATCACATCTTCTCCAGCGGCTATAACACCGGTTACTACGGCTACCTCTGGAGCGAAGTGCTCGACAAGGACGCCTTCAGCATCTTCGAGGCATCCCCGAACGGACCTTTTGACCTCGAGCTTGCCAAGAAGTTCAAGGAAACCTTCCTCGAGAAGGGTGGCAGCGAAGAGCCAATGACCCTCTTCAAGGCCTTCGCCGGCCGCGAACCCGACTCCCACGCATTCCTCGTCGGCCGCGGCCTGCTGTAGTGTCGTTTTTGGTAATCAATTGACATTCAATATTTTACAGAATCAGGTCGGCAAAATTTGCCTACCTGATTCTGTAAATTGCTGTGATTCATATCGTTGAGAAAAACGCTTACAATCCGACATCAAGATGCAAGAACTTCTTTATCTGGTACTCGCTGGCATCTGTTTGGATAATGAGTTCAGTCAAAAGACTCATCCTGTTTCTTTCGGGGAGTATCAAGACATCCTTTGCCCGTTTGTATCCATAATCCTTTTCAAGAAAATGTGCGATTGTAGAATAGGCCTTGTCGGAAAGAGCTTTGTTCACTTTCTCGCCTATGTCGTATTCCGCTCCGGTTGTTGAATTCATGGCAGTAAGCATTTGTTCCGGAGATTTCCAAAACGAGAACAGTTTCTGGTAGTCAATGGCTGAGTATGTGACTACAATAAAGTCCGTAAGTTGTAATCGTTCCCTGGTGCCCAGATTCTTGAACATCCTGTGTATTATTCTCTGATTCAGGTATTTGTTCTGTGATCTCAAATATCTCACTTCCGTGATGCATTTTTTCATTGGCGTAGACGCTTTCCTTATTATGAGTGGCTCTGAAAACGGATTTGGACTGAAACCATATGCGAGGAAATTCCATCGGGCGTCTATTGCCTTGTTGCAGAGATGCTTTTCTACAGGATTATTGTATAGGTATATTAAGCTGGAACGTATCTTTTTCAAGTTTTTTCTGGCGGCAAAACTATATGAATGCTCAAATATAGGGCCTTTCGTTCCTGTATCGATATTGAATTCCACGGCGTAAGCCCTGTTTGTCGCACCTTCGTATTTCGACATCATTTCTTTGCTTGGCGGGATAATCATACCGTGTACGTGGTCTCGCATAGGGCAGACACCCAATACGGTTATCTCGAACAGACGCGCATACGTCATATATATGGTAAAGTATGTGAGAACATCCGCTGCAGTATAAAAGAGCAGCCCTCTGTCGAATGATCTCTGGTACACATGGTGCGGCTGCCCCGGTAATATCGTTTTCATGAGGACAAAATACGCATTGTCCTAGTGACTATCGTAGGTACAATAGGGGGTAAAAACTGAATCAATAGTTCCGTTATATGTAAGTCGCTGACTAATAAGGATATACCAAATCAGGTCGGCAAATTGTGCCGACCTGATTCTGTAATCAATTGAATATCAACGATTTGCCAAAAACGCCCTGAGCGACGGCGTTCTTGATTACTTCGCTTTTCCCTGATTGGCGACTGCGGCCTGCTTTGCGGCGAGTTCCTCGGGATCTGCAAGGTAGTAGTCGCGTACGAGATTAAGGTCATCGTCGAACTCGAACACATACGGGGTAGCCGTAGGGATGTTCAACTTGACGATATCTGCATCGGAGATGCCTTTGAGGTGCTTGACCACACCGCGGAGGCTGTTGCCGTGGGCGACTACGATGATGTTGTCGACAGTCTTGAGCTTGGGGAAGATTTCGCACTCCCAGAAAGGCATTACGCGCTCGATGCACTGCTTGAGAGCCTCGGTGCGGGGCACATACTGGTCGGGAACGTCGGCGTAGCGGGGATCCTGTGTTGCGGAGTTGGGATCGGTATCGGGGAGAGGGAGGGGCTCCACATCGTAGCTGCGGCGCCAGATGAGCACCTGCTCGTCACCGTACTTGGCAGCGGTCTCGGCCTTGTTGAGGCCCTGAAGCATACCGTAGTGCTTCTCGTTCAGGCGCCAGGTCTTCTCCACGGGAATCCAGTCGAGATCCATTGCATCCAGCACATTGTTCAAGGTCTTGACTGCCCTCTTCAGGTATGAAGTGTAGGCAATATCGAATTTGAATCCTGCTTCTTTCAAAGCCTTTCCGGCATCGAGGGCTTCCTGAAGGCCCTTCTCGCTTAAATCAACATTGGTCCAACCGGTGAA
>DGUE01000192.1 GCA_002393895.1 Bacteroidales bacterium UBA4318 | reverse complement strand
ATAATCGCAACCCAGAGGCCTTCGGTGGATGTGATTTCCGGTGTCATCAAGGGCAACTTCCCTCTGAGAATCGCCTTCCGCGTGGCATCCAGGACAGACTCCATGACCATTCTCGACTCGCCCGGCGCCGAGAAACTGATCGGCCGCGGGGACATGCTCCTTTCTGCCGGCATCGAGAACGAGCGCATCCAGTGCGGATTCGTGAGCGGCAGTGAGATCAAGGCCATAACCAATTTCATCGGGGACCAGGAAGGCTTCGGAAAGAGCTACAACACCCCTTATTATCTGCCGGAAGTCAAGGAAGAAGAGAAGGAAGGCGGGGCCAAGGGTGAGCTCGGAGAGATGGATGAGCGCTTTGAGGAGGCCGCCAAACTGGTGGTCACCACCCAGCGCGGTTCCACCTCCGACCTGCAGCGCAGGCTCGGGATGGGCTATGCCAAGGCGGGCCGCGTGATGGACCAGCTGGAGCAGGCCGGAATAGTCGGCCCGCAGGAAGGCAGCAAACCTCGCACGGTTCTTGTATCTACACTCGATGACCTTGAAACACTGTTAGACAATCTGAAGAATGCGTAAGATTATCGCCATACTTTCCGTCATCCTTACCTGCGGCCTGATGCACGCCCAGGACAATAGTATCGTGAACGAACTCACTTCGATGCTCGGTCGCAGCCAGGTGTTAGCGCACTACAGCTACAGCAATGCTTCCGGAGCCGAACTCGGCAAGGGTGTAGCCACCATCCAGGGCCGCAAATATATGGTAGCGGAGGGTAAAACCATGTTCATTAGCAACGGCGCCACCCTCTATACCGTCCTCTCCGACAGGAAGGAGGTGTATATAGAGCATGCCGGTGGCAAAGACGATATCTTCAGCAATCTGACGGAAATAATCAAGACTGTGGAGGATCTGAAGTGGGATGGCAGCAATCTGTCGTTTGCAATGAATCTGGAGGGTGTCGGGAAACTGCTATGCAAGGCCAAGGTTCAGGAAACGCCCTGGAACGACGAAGCGCAGTTCTCGGTCGGCGAAGACATACTTAACAGCAAGGAATGGATAATCACCGACTTGCGATGACACCATTTCTGAAACAAGTTGCGAATCATTATCATCCGGCTCCTGTAATCAGCCGGATGTGTTTTATCTTTCCAAACAAAAGGGCAATCAGCTTCTTCCGCAAATATCTGGCGGAGGAATGCGCACGCACCCAGAAGGTGATGATAGCCCCGGAGTGCCTGACGATCAACGACTTCTTTTCGCGCCTGAGCGAAATGCGTACTGCCGACAGGCTGACCTCGCTGCTGACGCTCTACGACTGCTACAAGGAGTTGAATCCTTCCGCCGAAACCCTGGACGAATTCATGTTCTGGGGCGGGATTATCCTAAACGACTTTGCCGAAGTAGATAAATACAGGGTCGCCCCCGGGCAGCTTTTCCAGAACATTGCCGATTACAGGCATCTTCAAGGAGATTTCGATTTTCTTGAACCCGCCCAAAGGGAGGCCATGGAGCATTTCCTTGGGCAGTTCGAGAAGGATGGAGAATACAAGGAACGCTTCCGCCGTATCTGGGACATCCTTCTTCCTCTTTATGATTCTTTCCGGGAGAGGATGGCTTCCAGCGGCATGGCCACTGAAGGGGGCGTCTACCGCCAGATAGCCGACTGCCTGGATTCCAAACCAGTGGCCGATCTGCTCTCAAAACATTTTCCGGAAACACAGAAGTATGTCTTCGTGGGGCTGAATGCCTTGAACGAGTGCGAGAAGAGGGTGCTGCGGAAGATGCGGGATGCGCATCTGGCAGAGTTCTGCTGGGATTTCAGCAGCGACGAAATCAAGGACCCGGCCAACAGGTCTTCATTCTTCCTGTCGCAGAATGTAGCCGAATTCCCTCAGGCCTTTACCCCGGATCCCGACGGGCTCCCCCGCCCCGTGGTCAACGTTGTCGCCTGCCCTTCCTCCGTTGGTCAGACCAAATTGCTCCCGACCATCCTGGCGGACGGTGCGGGTATACCCCCTGAGGGACGTGCCACCCGCGGCACGGAAGCGGGGGGACCGTCCCGTAGGGATGGTGGGGTGAGTCCGGAGGACGAACTCCCGAAGGGGGTATACCCGCAACCGGTAGCCGGAATAGAGACAGCTATAGTGCTACCGGACGAGGGGCTGCTGGTGCCGGTGCTGAATTCAATCCCCGAGCAAATACGCGACGTGAACGTCACCATGGGCTATCCCATGAAGGGAAGCGAGTTCGAGGCTCTGCTTAACAATATAGAGGCATTGCAGCTTAACCTGAGGGAGAAGGATGGAAAGACCCTGTTCTACCACAAGTATGTCTGGGGCATATTCAGCAACAGCCTTGTGCGCAGCAGCGTCAGCGAGGCCGGCACAGAAATCATCCGCCGCATACGCAGCGAGGCCAGGTACTTCATCGACAGCGCATCGTTCGCTGGAGACAGCCTGCTGGAGTGCATCTTCCGCCCGGCGAAAGACATCCCCGCATATCTTAAAGAGTTGATCCTGAAGCTCGCGCATCTGCTCAAGCAGCAGGAAGGGAAGGAGATGGAGCTGGACTTCGCGATGTACTCCTACAAGGCAGTCACCCGCCTTCAGGATCTTGGTCCGGACGTGCAGCCCCGCACCTGGTGGAAACTCATAGGGCAGATGACCGGCAGGGCGGCTGTCCCCTTCAAGGGCGAGCCTCTCAAGGGAATGCAGATCATGGGCCCGCTGGAAACCCGCGCCCTGGATTTCGACAATGTCATCATCCTCTCCTGCAACGAGGGGCTGTTCCCCCGCAGGGCGGTGTCCCCTTCTTTCATCCCAGCAGAGCTCAGGAAAGGTTTCGGCCTGCCCACGTATGAGTATCAGGATTCGGTGTGGGCATACTACTTCTATCGCCTCATACAGAGGGCGGGCAATATCTGGCTGCTGTACGACACGCGCACGGAACTCAGCCGCAGCGGCGAGGAGAGCCGCTACATACGGCAGTTGCAGATGCTCTACGATTTCGACATCCGCCAATACACTCTCGAGGCCCCCATCCGGGAGTCCGTTCCGGAAACGGCCATTCAAAAGACGGAAGAGGATATTGCAGCCATGCATGCTCCGGGTTTCAGGCTCTCGGTATCGGCGGTGCAGAACTATCTGAACTGCCCCGCGCAATTTTACTATTCCAGGGTGAAGGGCCTTAAGGCTGCGGACGAAGTGAACGAATCGCTGGATGCCGGAATGCTTGGCTCTGTGCTTCACGAGACCATGGAAGAACTGTATACCGGAATGGAAACGGTTTCCCGAAAGTATCTGGAAAGCCTTCTGAAAGATGAGGGCCGCGTACGCGGAATCATCTCCCGAAGAATCAAAAAGAAGCTCCGCACGGACGAAGTCCAGGGCAGGAACCTGATATTCGAAGAGATCATCACGCGATACGCGATGCAGATTCTCCGCACCGACCTGGGCCTGCTGAAAGAAGCCGGCAAGGACGGATTCCAGGTGCTCGGGCTGGAGCTGGAAAAGACCTTGAAGATAGGCAATTTCACCTTCCTCGGCTATATCGACCGCCTGGACAGTTTCGACGCCGGTGCGGTGCGTATAGTGGACTACAAGACCGGCAAAGTCACCGAGGAGGATATAGACGTGACAGATGCCAATGCCGCGGAAGTGGCGGACAAACTCTTCGGCACGGAGAACAAAGACCGCCCGAAGATCGCCCTTCAGCTGTATCTCTACGGAGAATATCTCAAGGGGGATAAACTCGTGGCCGGCAAGGAGATGCAAAACTGCATCTACCAGACCACGGACATCTTCCGGCAGAAGCCTAAGAGCATCCCCCGCAGCCCCGAATTCTGCCGGCTGGCGGGCGAAAGGCTGGAGGCGGTGCTGAAGGAAATGGAGGACAGGTCGGTTCCCTGGAAACGTACGGAAGATTCCAAGACCTGCGAATGGTGTGACTTTAAAACTATCTGCGGACGATGATCAAGATTCTCAAAGCATCCGCCGGATCTGGCAAGACATATGCCCTCGCAAACAGCTACCTCTCACTCCTGAACGAGCGCTACGCCTACCGTCACATCCTCGCTGTCACCTTCACCAACAAGGCCACGGCCGAGATGAAGGGCCGCATACTCAAGTTCCTGTATGAGGGAGGGGATGAAAAGAAGGATATGCTCCGCGACATACTCCACGACTACAGCGCCTTTGCCGTAACGACCATAGACAAGTTCTTCCAGCAGGCCCTGA
>DGUE01000059.1 GCA_002393895.1 Bacteroidales bacterium UBA4318 | reverse complement strand
TCGTCGGTCTGCCAGCAATGAAGGGAAATCTGCTGCTTTTCAAGCTCAGCGATAGCCTTGTCGGTATCCACACCGATAGCAGCGTAGCGCTCTTTAGCGTTTGCGTAGGCGCTCAGGATATTTGCTTCTTTCATATATTAAAATGTTTTGACTTTGAATTCCTTGGATATTATCTCGCGCATGGCCCAGCGGTCCCGGACTATGCCGGCGGCCTTGGCCTGCATCATCAGGTTGCCGATTGCGGTGGCCTCGGTGGGGCCGGCGACAACCTTTACGCCGGTGGCCTGGGCAGTAAGACGGCTCATGGTATCATTTGCCGACCCGCCTCCGATCACATGCAGGGTATCTATGGTGAAGGATGCCTGCGCGCGCAGTATCTCCAGCACTTCGTGATACTTGGCGGCGAGGCTGCAGTAGATGCAGCGAATCATCTCGGCATCGTTCTCCGGAACCGGCTTACCTGCTTTCTGGAGAAGTTCGCAGATGGCCTTGGGCATGTCCGCAGGGTTGGCAAGAGTGGGATCGTCGGGATCTATCGTGCCCGTAAAGGAGGCAGCGGCATTCGCCATGGCTTCGATTTCGGGATAGGTGTAGGTGCGGCCCTCCTTTGCCCAGGACTTGCGGCTCTGCTCCAGCAGCCACATGCCGGTGATATTCTTGAGGAAGCGGGTTGTGCCCTCGATTCCGCCTTCGTTTGTAAAGTTCAGGCGGCAGGTCTCGTCCGAGATGAGAGGGCGGGGAGACTCTATGCCCATCAGGCTCCATGTGCCGCTGCTCAGGTATGCGAAATGAGGATTCGCGGCAGGCACGGCGGCGATGGCCGAAGCGGTGTCGTGGCCGGCGACGGCAATCACGGGCACCTGCCCTATGCCGGTCTCATCCGCGATTTCCTTCTTCAAAACTCCAACTTTTGTTCCCGGCTGCACTATCTCGGGCAGGATGTTCGGATTGATGCCCAATCTTTGAAGGAAAGGCTTCTCGAACTGGCGGGTGTTCTGGTTCATCATGCCGGAGGTGGAGGCATCGGTGTACTCGCAGACCATGTTGCCGGTGAGAAGATATGAGAGCAGGTCCGGCATAAAGAGGATCTTGTCTGCCTTGAGCAGCGGTTCATACCCGGCCTTCTTCTGGGCGTAAAGCTGGAAGATGGTGTTGAAATTCATGATCTGGATGCCGGTGACTCCGTAGAGCTCATCGCGCGGGATGATGCCGAAAACCTCTTCCGGGATACCCTCGGTATAAGGATCCCTATAGGCTCTGGGCCACTCCAGAAGCTTTCCGTCGGCTCCTATGGCTCCAAAATCGACTCCCCAGGTGTCGATGCCTATGGATTCTATCTTGTAGCCAAGTTCGGCTGCACGCTTGAGCCCGGCCTTGAGGTGACCGAAAAGCTCGTCGGTGTTCCAGTGGAAACGCCCGCACTTTTCCTGTGCGCCGTTGGGGAAACGATGGATCTCCTCCATCGAGAATTTCCCGTCTTCGAAACCGCCCACGATCGCGCGCCCGCTGGTGGCGCCGAGGTCGAAAGCTAGAAATTTGTGATCTTTGTTCATTGTAGGTTAATTATGCAGTTTTCAAAGTTATCTATTCCAAATTGTTTTATAACTTTGCAGTGCGACCTCATAACTTTGAGAAATGACCTCTATTCACCTGAAATACCTTGCCGTTAATCCATTCGACCTGGACTGGGGCCTTGCCGTCAACTCAGTGGGCAGGCAGGAAATCGCCGAACACAGTGCGTATCCTCCGGCAAACCACCCTACACGTTACCTGTTTTCGCCCGAAAGGGGCAGGGTGCTGAACGAATACCAGATGCTGTACATCACTTCCGGCAGGGGCAGCTTTTCCTGCGAGACCCTGGGGAGGGAGCGGAAGATCAGCGTCTCCGCAGGTACGGTGATCATGCTGTTCCCGGGGGAATGGCACAACTACAGGCCGGATCCGGAAACCGGATGGACGGAATACTGGATAGGTTTCAAGGGTTCCCAGGCCGACCAGTTGGTGGAGAAAGGCTTCTTCAGCAAAAACAGGCCCGTGCTTAAGGTCTCCTTCCACGACGACATTTCCGATTGCTACACCAAGGCCATCAATATTGCCGAGAGCCAGAAATCGGGCTTCCAGCAGGCCCTGTCCGGGATTGTGAGTTCGCTTTTGGGGATGGTATACTACTACAACAAAAACGAGAGTTTCATGGAGTCCAACACGGACCGGATGATCGCCAGGGCAAAGATGATAGTTGCCGAGCAGTTGTATTCGATAGACCCGAAATCCCTCGCCGACCAGCTGTTCGTGAGTTACTCGTCTTTCCGGCGCACTTTCAAGGAATACACCGGCTTCTCCCCGGCCAAATACATACTGAACCTGAAGATCAACCAGGCCAAGGAACTCCTCACCAACACATCTTCAGAAATCAAGGAAATCGCATTCAATCTCGGATTCGAGAACACAGACTACTTCTTCACCGTCTTCCACCGCATCACCGGCCAGACCCCGCTCTCCTATCGCGCTGAAACCCAGGGGAAAAGATTGTAGTCCCTGTGAGATTCGAACTCACGACTTACGGTTTAGAAGACCGTTACTCTATCCAACTGAGTTAAGGGACCAGACAGGGCCGGAAAGCCGGCCGCAAAAAGTGCGCAAATATACTAATTTTTTCTGGATGCACTGCCATTCCCCAGGATGACGATGCGGAAGATGTAGGACCAGACGCCAAGCACGATTACCAGCACTGCGTGAAGTTCGTGGCAGAGGGTGGCGAAGAGCAGTCCGATCTCTTCTGTGGTGCCATAGAGGCCCATCAGCGACACTTTCAGCAGATAATGGTATGCCCCGATTCCTCCCGGCACAGGCACCAGCGACGCCACATTCCCGAGCGATGCCACGAAGAGGCCGTCGGAGAGCAGCGCTCCGGAAAGCTGCGGAATAGCCTTGAG
>DGUE01000037.1 GCA_002393895.1 Bacteroidales bacterium UBA4318 | reverse complement strand
AGGAGGTCCGGGGTGAACTGGATGCGGCTGAATTTGGCGTTGACGGCTTTGCTCAATGTGCTGATCGCCAGAGTCTTGGCGAGGCCGGGCACGCCTTCGAGGAGGATGTGGCCGTTGGCCAGGAGGGCGATCATCAGGTTCTCCACCAGATGCTTCTGCCCCACTATGACCTTGCCCATCTCGAGAGAAAGGATATCCACGAATCCGCTTTCTTTCTGGATGCGGTCGTTGAGTTCCTTGATATTTACACTTTCCATATATTTTAATAAATTTGCATTCTATGCGTTATTCCATCGTACTTTCATATGCCGGTGCCGGCTTCTGCGGCTGGCAGCGCCAACCCTCCGACCCGAGCGTGCAGGAGTGCCTCGAAGATGCCCTTGGAAAGCTTCTTGGAGGCGAGGTTCCCGTGATCGGGGCGGGGCGTACGGACACAGGCGTGAACGCTATTGGTTACGTTGCGTGTTTCGACGGCCCCGAGGGCCTTGCGGCAGATGATTTCCGCTACAAATTAAATGCCATCCTTCCCAGTTCGATCGTGGTTTCACAAGTGGTTCCGGCGGCCCCGGATTTTCATGCACGCTTCGATGCCGTGAGGCGGGAATATACCTACTTCATACACAGGGAGAAAGACCCTTTCGTGGAGGCTTTTTCGTGGCAGTGCGGGTATCCAGGGCTGGATTTCGAGGCGATGAATGCCGCTGCCGGGATGTTGGTCGGGACGCATGATTTTTCCTGTTTCGAGAAGGTCGGGGCAGATAACAAGACTTCCGTTTGCACGGTGTTCGAAGCCTATTGGGCACAGTACACACCCTCACTTTATGCCGTTATGACGCCGGAGCAGGGTAGCCTCTCGGCTCCGCTACCGCCACGCACAAGGCCCACTCAAAAAACTTCCGCCGAGAGGCTCCCTGCCTCCGGCGGCCGGTATTGGTATTTCCGCATATCTGCCGACAGGTTTCTGCGGAATATGGTGCGGGCCATCGTGGGAACGCTGATCGAAGTCGGGCGCGGCAAACGCAGCCTCGACGACTTCGCCGGCCTGGTCCTGCCGGTCGACAACCCATCCGAGAAAAGCAAAGGGCCCAACCGTTCCCTGGCCGGAGAATCCGTCCCCGGCCACGCCCTCTTCTTGTCGAAAGTGGAGTACTAGCCCTTTGTAACCCGGGCCTTGAAAATCGCCTTGTGGATGCGGCCCTCGCCGATCAGGGGAGCATGTGCCGTGTCGGGGCCGAAGATGACAGCCTCGCCGGGCTGGACGGTTACGGTCTCCTCAACAGGATCTTTATAAAACAAGATATCCTTTTCGAGGTTCATTTCCCCATCGGGACTGGTGCACTCTGCGACCGGCTTGATGCCGAATGTCTCAGGGCCGGAAAGCGGAATCTGCACGTCGATGTACTGCGCATGGGCTTCGAGCCGGGCGGCACTGCTGGATTTGAGATCCGAGTCCACTATGTTCACCCAGAGATTGTCTCCGTCGATGACATGTTTCCCGACAGGGAGCTGGTTCAGGTCGTTGGCTTTCATGAATTCCAATGCCTTCTGCACATTGGGATTAAGGTCGTAGCGGGTCTTTGACATATGGCAATAAAGATTCAGCGTTTTACCTTCTCGACGGTGTAGCCGAGTTTTTCGAGGGCCTTGGCGAGGGTGGCCTCATCGGTCCTGGAGGGATCGTAGGTGATGGTGACCAGCTTTTCGTCCAGGGAGACGGAGAGGTCTTTGACGCCCTTTTCGAAGGAGATGTTTTCGGTGATCTTCTTGACGCAGTTGTGGCAGCGGATGCTGGTCTTGAATGTAACAACGGCTGTCTTTTTCTTGGCCTTTGCAGATAAAGCGGCGGACGAATGATAGCCGGAAGCGGAAGAATCCATGCCAAAAGCGGCAGACGAAAAAGCCATGGAGGCCAAAACAATCATCAAAACAAAAACTATCTTTTTCATAATCAGTTGGTTTTCCAAATCGTTATCCTGAGCCCGGCATCTGCCCGGAAGCCCATCAGCGGCCCCCATACGGCACTCGCATCGAAGTCCGCCGTGCCGGGAGCACCCAAAATTACGGATTTCTGGCGGAATCCGGTCAGATTTTCTGCACCGACATATACATCCACTCCCTTGAAGCGGCGCGTCACCTGTGCATAGAGCATGGGGTAAACCGGAGTGCGTCCGCCTGGCATACTCATAAAGTCATATGCGCGGCAACTGCCGTTAATTGCAGCGGTAAAGTCGAATATCCAGCGGCTGAGATTGGTCTTGTACTGAAGATTCAGCACCCCCTTGAAGCGGGATGTCATCGGCCGCTCCACAAGCCCCTTTCCAAGCAGCGACACACGGGCATCGGTATAGCGGGCGGTCAGGTTAACAGTGAACCTGCGGAAAGGCTCCAGGAAAAGATCCGCCTGGAAGGTATCGGTATAGGACGGAGCACCAGCGGAGGCATAGAAATCTATGCCATTCGCAAAGTGCTCAAAATCAACAATAAGCTGCTGCCCGAATGCTGTATGGAAGTAGTCGAAACTCAGGTATGCGTTATCCGGATCAGCCCCGAAAGGAAGATACACGGTGGCGCTTCCTCCCCAGGTCCAGGCATCTTCCAGGATGTGAGAATCATAAACCCCAGTCCAGGTTTTGCCGGTAGAAAAGACCCCGATGTTGTCGGTCAGGGGCATGGCCGCCCGCAGGCCGCGGCCGCCATTCAAGCGGAGCACCAGCGCCTCGAAAGGCTGGTACTTGACCGTCGCCCTGGGCACGAAACGCATCCCCTGGGCACCGGCAAAGCCCTTGTAGGAATGCAGCCCAGCGCCCGCCACGGCCGTGAACGTCTCATGCAGATGAAGGGTGTACTCTCCGTAAAGGGCGAGATCCGAAAGCGGTGTAGCGCCGGCAAAAGCCGCCGGGCCCCTGTCCAGATCCTCATCCAGATAATCGAAAAGGCCGCTCGCGCCGATGGTGAAATCATGATGCTCGTCCACCCGGTTGCGCCATACCAGATTAAGGTAGGCAGAGCGCTGCCGCGCGAGGTAGGATGCATCCCCGAACCAGGCGTCCATCTCCTGTGAAGTGTAATCCGCAACCAGAGCAACGCTGGAACTCTGGTCCTCCCTCAGAGGCACTCCGACCTTAAGGTAAGCCCCCAGAAGGCGGTTGGAGATATCGCTTCCCCACGGCCGGCCGGGCGCATATGAATCTTTGGAATAACCAGGCTGCCCGCCCATGCGGTCGTCCATGACGGCATTCACGCCGAAACGGACCTGGAAGCGGGGGTCGTACCAGAGCCAGCGGTTGGCCAGGTTCAGCTGGCGCACCATAGGATCGTCCATGAAACCGTCCTCATTCATGTCGAAGGAGCGGAAATTGGCATCCGCATGCCCAAGGATAGCGGTAGAAAGCTTATCTCCAAGTTGGAGGGATGACACCACATCTCCGCTCATGCGGGAGTCGCTCATGCCCGTGAGGCTCAGGAAGAGGGGCTTCTCGTCGGTGGTCTTGCGGTGCTCGAGATTGATCTGTCCGGTGACGGATTCCACGCCGCTGGTAACCGATGCGGCTCCTTTAGCAATCTGGATGCTCTCCAGCCACTGCCCTGGCATGTACGTGAGGCCGAAAGGCGCCGCGATCCCACGCATTACGGGGCGGGACTCGTCGAGCATCTGGGTATAGACACCGCTGAGCCCCAGCAGGCGGATCTGGCGTGCGCCCGTAACGGCATCGGAATACCCGACGGTCACGCTTGCAGAGTTCTCAAAGCCCTCAGCCACATTGCAGCATGCCATTTTCTGGAGACCGTCCGAGGAGATAACCTCAACTTTCAGGGGCTTCCCTTTCGAAAGATAATTGCCTGGCCTCCGGCCGGACAGGACCGCGGCGTCCAGGCTGTCCCGACGCTCGTCCTGCACCTGCGCGCATAGCATCTGCGTGCCCGAAAGGCACAGCATAAGGATCACAAATATGCGGCTGAACTTCATTTTGGTGCAAAATAACTACATAATGTCGGTTTTTCAAAGAAAAAAGTCCATAAAAATTGTTACATTTGCATGATATTATAACTTATGGGAATTATGCTCTTTACTTTACTCCAGGCCGACACGCTCAATGCCGTACAGGCCGCTCCGGTTCCTCAGGAGATGTCTTACTCCCTCATCGATATGGCGATGAAGGGCGGATGGCTGATGATAGTCCTCCTCGTACTCTCCATCATTGCAATTTACATTTTCGGAAAGAAACTCGTGCAGATCAGCCGCGCTTCCAAGGTGGACCGCAACTTCATCGACGACATCCGCGACTATATCCACGACGGCAAGACCAAGTCCGCCATCACCCTCTGCGGCAAGTACGACAATCCTACCGCACGCCTGGTGGAGAAGGGCCTCGAGCGCATCGGCAGGCCCCTGGGAGACATCCAGACTGCCGTAGAGAACACCGGTAACCTTGAGGTGGCACGCCTCGAGAAGGGCCTCCCCTTCCTCGCAGCCATCGCTGGCGGCGCCCCTATGATCGGATTCCTCGGAACCGTGCTCGGTATGGTGAGGGCATTCTTCAACATGGCCAACGCCGGCAACAACATCGACATCACCCTCCTCTCCGGAGGCATCTACGAGGCCATGATCACCACCGTAGGCGGTCTGATCGTGGGTATCCTCGCATATTTCGGATACAACTACCTCACTTCCAAGATTTCGGACGTGGTCTTCACCATGGAGAACGCCACCATCGGTTTCATGGACGTGCTCAACGATCCCGAATCCGCAGCCACAGTTAAAACAGAAGAATAATGGCAATCAAGAGAACAACCAGGGCGGACGCTTCGTTCTCGATGTCGAGCATGACCGACATCGTGTTCCTGCTGCTCATTTTCTTCCTGGTGACGTCCACCCTCATCAACCCCAACGCCCTCAAGCTCCTGCTCCCCAAGAGCACCGGCCAGGTGAGCGCCAAGCCCACCGTGAGCGTTAGCATCAAAGACTGGGGAGAAGGCAACTACACCTACCACATCAACGGCAACGAGCTTGCAGAGAACAACCTGGCCCAGGTGGAAGACGACCTGGTGGGCCTTCTCCAGAACGAAGAGGATCCTACCTTCAGCATCTATTCCGACCAGAGCGTTCCCATAGGCGAGATAGTGCAGGTGATGAACATCGCCAAGCGCAACCACTACAAGGTCATACTCGCAACCCAACCCGAATAGCAGATGAAAGAGTATCTCCGCGAAAGAAAACGCATCGAAGACAGGTCGAAGGTGACAGGCATCACCCTCACGGTGCTGCTGCACGCCGTGGCGCTGTGCGTCGTGTCTTTCTCGGGGCTGAAGTACATCTATCCGCCGCCGGAGGAGAGCTCCTTCCTTGTGGACTACACCGAAGACCAGGAGTTCGAGATGAAGACCTACTACGGGCGCGAGCCCGTGGGTGAGGATGTGGACCTCGAAAAGGATGTGGAATTCGTGCAGAAGAGCGAATCCCCCAATGAGAGCCTGGCCGAGAACCTGACCCCGGCTGCAAAGCCGGATGCCTTCGGCGACGTGGAAACCCCTGAACCCCCGAGGCAGGAGGAGCCCAAGCTCGACCCTCGTGCCGCATTCCCCGGAATGGCCAGGAAGGACACTTCCATCACATCCCCCCATACCGCCCGTGAGGCTTCCTCCGATTTCCGCGCCGGGCAGGCCACCGGAAACGCCGAGGGCGCCAAGACCGAAGGCGTTGCCAACGCCCACCTGGAGGGCCGCAAGGTCAACAAATCCACCCTCATCAAGCCCAGCAACGATTTCCAGGAGAGCGGCAGGATAGTAATGAAGATATGGGTAGACAACTACGGCAACGTGAAGAAGGCCATAGTGGACGACGGCACAACCATTTCCAGCACCAAGCTTATCGCAGAGGCGCGAGCCGCGGCGATGAAAGCGCATTTCGATCAGAAAATCGATGCCCCTGCGATGCAGGAAGGCACCATAACATACATTTACACATTACAATAATTCAAACGCGCAGTTCTGCGACGTGAGTCGCGGTCGCGCAAACACTCAAGACAATGGTAGATTTCAGTAAAGATGGTCGCAAGCTCAGGCCGAGAAGGTCGGCTTCGGCACAGGGCAGGCCCGCGTACAGCACGTCGGACCGCCACGAACGTTCCGAGCGTCCCGAACGCAGCACTCGCAGCGATAACGGTGAACGCCGCTCTTACGGCGAGAACCGCGGGACACGCAACTATGGAGAACACAAGACGTACGGCGAGCGCAAACCCTACGGTGAGCGCAAGAGTTTCGGCGAACGCAAGAGCTTCGGCGAGCACAAGAATTACGGTGAGCACAAGAGCTTCGGCGAACGCAAGCAGTTCAGCCCCCGCCGCAACCCCGCCAATTTCAACAAAACCGCAAACGAGGGCATCAACCGCATGATAGCGGCCAGCCCCAAGGCACAGATATCCGATTTCGATTCCGCACCCAGCCAGGTGAAGGAAGAAATCCGCCTCAACAAGTTCATCGCCAATTCGGGAGTCTGCTCCCGCCGCGAGGCCGACACCATGATCCAGGCCGGCGTGGTAACCGTGAACGGAGAGGTGGTCACCGAACTCGGAACCAAGGTAAACATCCTCAAGGATGTAGTCAAGTTCAATGGAGAGACGCTTCGCGGAGAGGCCAAGGTATACATCGTGATGAACAAGCCGAAAGGCTATGTCACCACCGCCTCCGACCCTCACGCCGACAAGACCGTGATGGATCTCCTGAAGAACTGCCCCAGCAGGGTTTACCCCGTAGGGCGTCTGGACAAAGCCACCACCGGCGTGCTGATGTTCACCAACGACGGAGAGATATCCGAGCGCCTCACCCATCCTTCCTACGACAAGAAGAAGATCTATCAGGTGGTGCTTAACAAGCCCCTCACCGAGGAAGACCGCCAGAGGATTCTCGCAGGCGTGGAACTCAGCGACGGCATCATCGCGGCCGACGCCCTGGAGTTCATCGACCCCGAAGACAAGCGCAAGCTCGGCATCGAGATCCATTCCGGCAAGAACCGCGTGGTGCGCCGCATTTTCGAGGCCGTGGGTTGCGAAGTCCGCACCCTGGACCGCGTCTATTTCGCGGGCCTAACCAAGAAGGGCCTCAAGAAGGGCGAATGGCGTTATCTTACCGAAGGCGAAGTCAACATCCTTAAAATGGGGGCATACGTGTAATGGCGCATAAATCCGGTTTCGTTAATATCATAGGCAATCCGAACGTCGGCAAGAGCACGCTGATGAACGCCGTGGTGGGCGAAAAACTGTGCATAGTCACGGCCAAGGCCCAGACCACCCGTCACCGCATCATGGGCATCGTTAACGGCGAGGACTTCCAGATAGTGTATTCCGACACTCCCGGCATCCTCAAGCCCGTCTATCGCCTGCAGCAGAACATGATGAATTTCGTGGACACCGCGATCGGCGACGCAGACATCATCCTCTACGTGACCGACACCGTGGAAAAGCCGGACAAGAACACCGAATACGTTGAGAAACTCTCCAGGCTTCAGTGCCCGGTGATCATAGTCATCAACAAGATAGACATCAGCACCCAGGAGAAGGTGCAGGAGCTGATGGCATGGTGGAAGGAGAAGGTTCCCGCCGCCACCATCATCCCCGCATCCGCCCAGGAGCGCTTCAACCTCGAAACCATCATGAACACGGTGGTGGAGAATCTCCCCGAATCCCCCGCCTGGTACGACAAGGATACTTTCACCGACAGGAACCTCCGCTTCTTCGCCTCGGAGATCATCCGGGAGAAGATACTGCTTAACTACAAAGATGAGATTCCCTATAGCTGCCAGGTGGAGATAGAGTATTTCAAGGAGGGAGAGGAGCGCTACGACATAGGGGCCGTCATCTACGTGATGAGGGATTCCCAGAAGGGCATACTCATAGGCAAGGGCGGAGCCGCCCTCAAGAAGACCGGCACCGCCGCCCGCATCGACATGGAGGACTTCTTCCAAAAGAAGGTTTTCCTCCAGCTGCTGGTGAAGGTGGATCCCGACTGGCGGGAGAGCCGCCGGGAACTCCGTAAATTCGGTTACGAAGATTAATGTCATTCCATTAATGTCATTCCGAGCGAAGCGAAGGAATCTAATTAAACGGTTATGAGCGAAGACTACGAAGATATACAGAACGAGGAACTCGAAGAACAGGTGGACCAGGAAATCGAACTGACCGAGGAAGAAGACGGCCAGGGCGGCGGCAAATTCAACCGCCTCCTGGAGAGCGACAGCCGCAAATACAAACTTTCCGGCATGTTCAAGGACTGGTTCCTCGATTACTCCTCATACGTGATCCTGGAGCGCGCCGTTCCCCATATAGTGGACGGCCTGAAGCCCGTGCAGAGGCGCGTGCTGCATGCCATGTACCGCATGGATGACGGCAACTACACCAAGGTCGCGAACATAGTGGGCCAGGCCATGCAGTATCATCCGCACGGGGACCAGTCCATTCTCGGAGCCCTAGTCCAGCTCGGCCAGAAGAACCTGACCGTGGACTGCCAGGGTAACTGGGGTAACATCCTCACGGGAGATTCCAACGCTGCGCCCCGATACATCGAGGCGCGCCTCTCGAAGTTTGCCAAGGAAGTGGTCTTCGATCCGGACATCACCAACTGGATGAACTCCTACGATGGGCGCAACAAGGAGCCGATGGAGCTCCCGGTGCGCTTCCCACTGCTGCTCGCACAGGGCACGGAGGGCATCGCCGTGGGTATGGCGTCCAAGATTCTTCCTCACAACTTCAACGAGCTGCTGGATGCCTCCGTGCGCATACTCGAGGGCAAGTCCTACGAGCTCTATCCCGACTTCCCCACAGGCGGCTTTGCCGACTGCAGCAAGTATAACCAGGGCAGGCGCGGCGGCTCCGTCAAGGTGCGCGCCCGCATCGAAAAGCTGGATAAGAACACCGTAGCCATCACCGAAATCCCTTACGGCAAGACCACGCACATGCTCATCGACTCCATCCTCAAGGCCAAGGACAAGGGCAAGATAAAGATCAAGAAGATAGAGGATATGACCACCGACAAGGTGAACATCATCATCCATCTGCCCAACGACGTGTCGCCGGACA
>DGUE01000038.1 GCA_002393895.1 Bacteroidales bacterium UBA4318 | reverse complement strand
CCGTCTGGCAGAGGGTATGGAGGCGATTCGGGCTCAGCGACGAGCAGATCCGCGCCCATTTCACCGGGCCCGCCCATCTAGCCTGGCACAGGATGGTCAACATCAACTCCTTCCAGGGTCCCCTCCCTCAGGACTGGATAGACGCTCAGGCAAAGCTCCAGAAAAAGATACTGGCCCGCGAACGTTCCCTGTCGATGAGGCCAGTCCTGCACGCATTCAGCGGCAGCGTCCCCACCGCATTTAAAGAGATGCATCCGGAAGCGGCAATTACCAAGGTCAGCAACTGGGGCGGATTCGGAGATCCCTACCGCTGCAACTTCCTCTCTCCTATGGACCCTCTCTACACCGAGATCCAGAAATCCTGCGTAGAGGAAACCACAGCCATCTTCGGCACCGACCACATCTGGGGGCTGGATCCCTTCAACGAAGTGGATGCGCCGTCCTGGGATGCAGCGACCCTGGCCGAGTACGGAGGCGCATTCTGGAAATCTCTGGAAGCGGCGGATCCGGAAGCGACCTGGCTGCAGATGGGCTGGTTCCTGATCAACGACCGCAAGCACTGGACTCCCGACAACATGAAGTCCTTCCTGGGCAGCGTGCCCATAGGCAAGATGATCATGCTGGATTATCACGTGGACTGGGTGCTGGGCTGGAAGATTACGGAAAAGTTCTATGGCCACGACTACATAGCCTGCGCACTGCTCAACTTCGGTGGGAACACCCTCTTCAACGGCAACTTCCCCACCCTTATTCCCTTCTACGAAGAGACCTTCATGGACGGAGGTCCTAACATGAAGGGCGTAGGATCCACTCTCGAAGGCTTCGGCACCAATCCTTATTATTATGAATTCGTCCTCAGCCAGGCCTGGAACTATCCCCAGACCCCGGATGAGTGGATAGATAAGCTTGCCGACCGCCATATAGGCCGTGAGGATGCATCTGCCCGCGCTCTCTGGCACGACCTTATCATGAACATCGCCCCCAAATATACCGGCAGCGGCGTTTCCATGAATGCGCATCCCAAATTCGGAGAACGCTGGAACTGGACCGTGAAGTATCCCGACATCAAGGGCCGGACACCCATCATGGATCACGCATGGGCGGATATGCTTGCCATCGGCTCCGACCGATATGAATGGAAATATGACCTGGTAAACCTCGGCCGCCAGGCTCTGGGTGATCTCTTCGACGTGCTCAAAGACAGCCTCGAGGTCGCCTGGAACGCCAAAGATCTTGCACTCGTAAAGGAGATCAGCGCACAGATGGGAGAAGTGATGGAGGATTGTGACAGACTGGTCGCCTGCGTGCCTGAATTCAACATGCAGGACTGGAACGAAGCAGCTCGCAGCTGGGGCAGGACCAAGGAAGAAAAAGACTACTATGAGCGCTCAGCCCGCACCATACTCACCATCTGGGGCAACGCCACCGGCCTGACCGATTACGCCAACCGTCAGTGGGCCGGCCTGATCAGGAGCTATTACAAGCCCCGCTGGATGATGTTCTGCAACGATCTGATTTCCAAACTCGAAACGGGCAGCGGTGCCTCGACAAAGAACTTCGACGACCGCATCCGTTATCACGAAATCCGCTGGACGGAACCGACAGTCACCAAGATAGAATACAATGCTCCCGGAGATCCTGTTGCACTGTCGAAAGAATTAATAGAAAAATACGGTTTCTGATATGAATTACTTTGTTTTAGCGATCCTTATTATCGCCTACTGCGTCATCCCGGCCGGAGTGCTGTGGCTGTGCCGCAAAGTCAAGTGGATAGGAAAGATCGGGCCTATCCTGATGCTCTATTTCCTTGGAGCCATCCTTGCAAACATCGGTGTCCTTCCCAGCGGGAAAGAACTTGCCACCGTGCAGAATGCACTTTCCAATGCCATGATTCCCCTTGCGATCCCGCTGATGCTCTTCAGCTTCACCTTCCGCAAGAGCGAAACCCGCGACCAGCTGATTGCAATGATCACAGGCCTGGTGGCAGTGATAGTGGCAGTCGTTGCCGGTTATCCCATCTTCGGACCCCACATCCCCAACGGGCCCCAGGTTGCCGGCATGTACACTGCCTGCCTCACAGGAGGCACCGTCAACATGGCTGCCGTGAGCAAGATGCTGGATGTTGACGGGCAGCAGTATGCACTGCTTAACACCTACGACATGATGGTGTCCTTCACCTATCTGGTGTTCATTATGGCCATCGGCATCAAACTTGCGCGCAAATGGCTGCCTGTCAAGACTTTGGACCATTACGACGAGAAGGCTGTGCGCGAGGCGGGCGAGGAGAAGAATCCCTACAAGGGCCTCTTCACCAGGCACGGCATGTCCCACGCCCTGCGCAATCTGGGCATCACCTTGGTTGTCGTCGCCCTCAGCGCCGGAATCGCTATCGGCCTTTCCAAACTGATCCCCGGCACCTTCATGATGTTCTTCATCCTGGCCATCACCACCATCAGCATCGCCGTTTCTTTCTGGAAGCCCGTGCACAAGTTGGAGTACGGCTACGATATGGGGATGTATTTCATCTACATCTTCTCCCTCGTAGTAGCTTCCATGGCAGATGTCCGCTCACTGGATTTCACCGGAGCGCTTTGGATCGTGGGTTTCCTCTTCTTCATGGAGGTGGTTTCCCTCTCCCTGCAGCTACTTAGCGCCAAGTTCTTCAAGGTGGATGCCGACACGGCCGTCATAGCATCTGTCACCTATATCAACTCCCCGCCCTTCGTGCCCATGATTGCCGCATCCATGCGCAACAGCCGCGTGCTCATGCCGGGCCTCAGCATAGGCATAGTCGGTTATGCCGTGGGCAACTACCTGGGAGTCCTTCTCTGCACATTGCTTAGCTGATGAAAGCGGTCTACGAAAATAACCGCGCCTACAATATCCTGGTGCGATACGTTAGGTGGTCATTCCGAAGGATGTTCCATAGCGTGAGCTATGTCGGTTTGGACAATGTCCCATCCGATGCCGCGGTCATTTTCTCTCCGAATCACGTGAACACACTCCTGGATGCGCTTGCTGTCTTGTCGGCACAAAAAACGCCCGTGGTATTCGCAGCCAGGGCGGACCTTTTCAAAAAGCCGGCTCTCGCCAGGGCTCTCAACTTCCTGAAAATCATGCCCATATACCGCATCAGGGACGGAGCAGACAGCCTCTCCGGCAATGATGCCACCTTTCAGACAGCAGTCCAGACCCTGAAAACGGGCCTGCCATTCTGCATCTTTCCGGAAGGGCGTCACAGCCAGGAACCCGGCCTCCTGCCCCTGCGCAAGGGGATTGCACGAATAGCGCTCAAAGCCGCGGAAGATGTCGACAAGCCTGTGGTAATTGTGCCCGTGGGGCTCGTATATGAGGATTATACCGATTTCAGGACAAACCTGAAAATCAACATCGGGGAGCCTATGCCGGTCTGGACGCCTGAAGACGATGAGCTTCAGGAGACAGATGAAGAAAGCGGAGAGCGTAAGCATTCCAGGAAACTCCTGCAGAGATTGACGGAAAAGATGCAGGCTTTGATTACCAGGCACCCTAGGGACAAATTCGCCCGGGATACCACATTGGTAAAAATACTGCGCCTGCCTATGGTTCCTTTTGCAGGCTTGCTGATGTTGCCGGGAATCGGGGTGTTCAATATCTTCAAGAACAAGATAGCAGACCGTGCGTTTCTGAATTCGATACGATATGTGGCTTGCTACCTGATCAACCCTATAATCTGGCTCCTGCTGGGCCTGATAGCATTGATTGTGATGCTTTGCGTTCCGGTAGGGTTGCCGTTGTGGCTCAGGATAGTCCTGCCCTTCGTTCCGCTTATCCTCTCCCCCTTCGCCCCCGAAATCTGGTACGGTGCCGTCCGCCAGAAACGTTGAGAACATTGGTAAGACAGTCATCCAGACGCAAAAAAGCCGGCAGATGCCGGCTTTGCGTCTGGATGACTGGACTTGAACCAGCGACCTCCTGGTCCCTAACCAGGTGCGCTACCAACTGCGCTACATCCAGAATTTGGGATTACAAAGATAGCAATTTTTTTAATAGTTCAACAAGAATTATCCGGAATTTTGTATCTTTACATGATATGATTAAAAGAAGCACCCTTTGCATATTCCTCGCCGGAGCACTTTTCCTGGCCTCAAACTCATGCCAAAAAGACAATAACGGCAACGAGAGTGGAACAGAAGAACTCGAAGATCTGGATGACGCCGCGATTCTGGAGCTCGTCAGCAAGACAACCATCAACACAGCCTACTATAAAGACATATTCCTTGACGGCGGATGCGAACTGAATCCCGGAATCAAGGAGAACGGAAAAGTAATAAACGGCCGACTCCCTTATGCCCTCAAAAAGGCCGGCATCAATAATGCGGAGTACTTCCTTGCCACGATAGACGATGTAGTCAACGGGTATACCGACTCCGACAAGGCCATACAGTCTTCGCTTATCACCGGCAACGCCGACGACCAGAACGGTGTGCTCCTCTACCCTGACGGAGAACCCCGCTTCCGGCTGTTTTACTCTTTCGGCGGCCATTCCGGGCCTCACGGCAAAACCATGGGAGCATCCGGCAGGAAGAATGTGAATACCTTCTACACAAATGGCGGCTCCTACGTAGGTTCCTGCGCCGGGGCATACCTTGCCGGCAGATATGCAAGCGGAAGCTCTTCCAGTTACTATAACATATGGAAAGACGGCAACATGAAGGGCACCGGAGTCGGGAACTCCAGCATAGACATAGAAATGGTCTCCCCGACCTTCAATGCATATTACGGGCCTGTTGAGAATACGGTAGTTTCCGGAGCCAGGCATAACGGAGGCGGATACATGGATGTAAACATGGCTCCTCCCGGAACGGAGATAATTGGCCGCTACCTGAATCAGAAAGGCCAGAATTCCACATCCAGAGGTTTCTACGGCCAGCCGGCAGTCTGGGCATACAAGGAATCCGCAACTTCCGGCCGTCTGGTGGTTACCGGGTCCCATCCTGAAGATGCGCCCTCCGGCAACGTGCTGAACCTGACCGCATCCATGTTCGGCTATGCCTGGGACGGCAGCGGAATAGCCAAGGTCAAGGGTGTCCTTCGAAATGGAGACATGATTCCCATGACAAAGCGCACGGAAGACAACACACCCCAATACACTGCAATCGGCGACCTCCAGTGCCATCATTTCGTCGTCTATCTCACCAAGGACGTCCCGTCCCTTTCCATAGACCTGCAAGGCACCGGAGACTTCGATCTGGAGCTGTATCTTAAGAAAGACGATTTCGCTTTCCCCGAGAATGATCCGGAATTTTCTTCGAAGGCCGGAGGCAATCATCAGCAGATTAAGACCGGAAAGATAGAGAAGGGCCTTTGGTACGTAACCGTCCGCTGTGCCAGCCAGGTAACGGCCACCGAAGAGATTATCGACAAGGCCCGGAATCTGGGGCATTATTTCATTTATTCCGGCAATACAGCCGTCTTGAACGGCGTTCCATACAATATTGTTGCCAGCTGGTAAGGTATTTGTACTGTCACATTCCCAGTTTATTATCACTTAAAGAATGAAAAAGTTAGTATTAAGCATTTGTGCTGCCATTGTGGCCTGCAGCACCCTGTTTGCTGCAGAGAATGGTTTCCTTAAAGGCAAGATCCTGAAAATCGACCTTAAAGACATGGTATCCGAACGAGGAGGCGGGAGCTTCAACATCGGACTCTCAGGAATCAACATCAGTTCATCCATCTCCCTGCTGGGATTCGAAAGGGCTCTGGAAGAAGCCGCAGAAGATGATGGAATTGCCGCGATTTATTTGAACACGGACCATTTCAGCGCCAGTATGGCCGGGATGGAAGAAATACGTGAATACCTTAAGAACTTCAGCTCAAAGGGCAAGCCCGTCATCGCATACGGTGCGGGATTCAGCAATGCTTCTTACTACATTGCATCTGTTGCCGACCGCGTCTTCCTGTATCCTAAAGGAAGCGGGTCCATCAACGGTCTCTCCACCACCCAGTTCTTCCTAAAGGATGCGCTGGATGCAATTGGAGTCGATGTGCAGCTCATACGTCACGGCAAGTACAAATCTGCCGGAGAAATGTATATACGCAACGACATAAGCCCCGAGAACCGCGAGCAATACGAAGTCCTCTTCAATTCCCTCTGGGGAACAATGCTGGACGAAATAGCGGAATCCCGCGGTATCGATGTCAATGATCTGAAGAGCTGGATAGACAATCTCGAGCTGAGCACCGCCGACACCTGGCTCTCGAAGGGCCTGATAGACGGCCTCAAGTACCGCGATGAGATGGAGACCTACCTTTGCAACCTGTTCGGCAAGAGCACGGCCGAAGAAGTGAAGGTCGTCCCTATCCAAAAGTACATCTCAGACCTTAAGAAGGGTCCCTCCTCGAAGAAAGTAGCCATCATCTATGCAGATGGTGAAATCGACCGCAGCGGCAACCAGGTTGCTGGCGAGAAACTCTCCCACATCATAGCCTCCGTTCGCAAGGACTCCACCGTCAAGGCTGTCGTCTTCCGCGTGAACTCCCCCGGCGGAGAAGTAGTCGGTGCAGATATGATACGCCGGGAAATCGAGGTCCTACAGCAGTACAAGCCCGTTATTGCCAGTTATGGCTCATATGCCGCCTCCGGCGGATATCTGATTTCCGCGGGCTGCGACAGGATCTTCGTCGACAACACCACCCTTACCGGTTCCATCGGTGTGTTCGGGATGATTCCCTCGGTCGGCAAGGCCATCAGGAAGAACCTGAAAGTCAACCCGGTAACCATTGGCACCAACAAGCACAGCGGAATGGGATCCGGAATGGAACCCCTCAGCGAAGAGGAGCAGGCCTGGTACCAGAAAGAAATCGAAGGAATCTATGACGACTTCGTGGGGGTAGTTGCAAAGGGCCGCTCTGTTAGCAAAGAATATGTTGATTCAATTGCCCAGGGACGCGTTTGGTCCGGAAAGGATGCCATAGAAATCAAGCTTGCCGACGAAAAAGGCACCCTGCTGGATGCCGTGAAATATGCGGCCGAAAAGGTTGGACTCAGCAATTACCGTATCCAGTCCGTTCCCGAAGAGAAATCCTTCTTCCAGCAGCTCAAGGATGGAGATAACGACAAGAAGGACTCTCCTCTCGTGAAGTCTCTGCTGGAGCCCGGCTTCAAAGCCATGGCCATACTCCCCTTTATTCCTGAAGAAACCATCAAATCCCTCGTAAAATGAAAAAGACCATTATCACAATAGCCCTGTGCATACTTGCAGCGAATGTCTATGCCCAGGAAGAACAGAAATCCGCCAAAGACCGACTCAGTGAAATCGAGGGCATGGCCGACCAGATCATCCCCGGAAAAAGCAAAAGCAGTTCCGACGGCATTTTCAAAGCGAATGCCCTTTCCCATCTTTATGTCGGCGAGCATATAATAGACCGTAACCTGTTCCCCGGCAACAGGTCCCACGAGGTCGGGCTGAATATACTTGAACTGTCCCTCGCTCCTGCAAAATGGATTTCATTCAACGTAGGATGCGATATCAAGTGGGACAGATTCATTTCCAAGGGTAAACTCTACGAGGTAGATAGCAACGGACAGTTCGCCCTGTCCGCAGCCCCTGCCCCCAAAAACCTCAAGTCCAAGATCTGTGCCTTCGGGTTCAGCGCTCCGGCCGACATCGCCTTCCGTTTCGGCAAGGTGGGCCTCAAGTTAGGCGCAGAGGCAGTTTACGACCTGGACCGTTGCAACAAAGTCAAAAACAAGTTCCGCGACGACAACGGCAAGAAGGCCAAAGACATCATTTA